>DATLUO010000009.1 GCA_035533075.1 Pirellulales bacterium
ACAACCTGGTGCTGATGCGGCAATGGGGAACATTGCGCCGCGGCTGGCGGCCCGGCGAGCCGGGCCGCTATCGCTGGCGCGTCATTCAGCGCCGGCCCACCTTTTGGAGCTCGCGCGATCGCTGGCTGGTGGAACATGAAACGCCGGCATTCAGCAAAACCATACGCCCGCCGACCTGGGGCATCGGCCCCTGGCGGCTCGACGTTCCGCTGATCATGGTGTTCTCGTGCGATCCATCAGCCAAAGCCGCCCAAGTTCCCGACGCCCGTGTTTTACGACGTATTACAGGGACTCTCACCGCGCCAAACGGATTGTGACGAGCGAGGCCGTTGGTGTTGTAGCCGAGACGCATTAGTCGGGCTGATCGAGCAGTTCTTGAAGCCGCGCGGCCAGCGCCGCGGGCAGCCGGCCGAGCCAGGTGCGATCGATCAGGCCGACATCAAGCATGTCGAGCAAATGCACCTGGTCTTTTCGCCGGTAGGAGGTCAGTTTCATCCGCACGAGAGCCTCGAGAGTGACGACTTGAAACTGATCGCTGGCCACGCTTTCGCTGACGTCGGGCACCGGCTGCAAGTCGGCCTCGCGCACCGTTTCACCGGCGAACACCACATGCACCGCGTCGCGGGCCTTGGCGTTCGGTCCGTCGAGAAACATGTCGATACCGGCCGCATGGCGATAGACGAAGCCGGCCTGGCCCATGGCCGTGATGGCGCGTTCGAGATCCGATCGTCGCAGCACGATATTTACGTCCCGCGTATTTCGGACGGCGGCTTCATCGACGCGCGAGACCCAGTCGGCCACCGCGTTGCCGCCGGCCACGGCATAGGGAACGCCGGCGGCTTCCAAAGCACGCGCGGCGCGCAGCGTGCGGTCGCGGACTTTTTCCACGGCCCGAATCATCCTTTCCCATGATGGTTTGTGTAACTGCATCTCGGCGATATGACTTTCCGTTAAGTCAGTTTTATCAGGGCATCTCGTCCCCGCGATGACCAGGAACCAGCCGATACCCTGTGGAATGCGCCGCTGTCTCTCCGCCCGCGTGAGCGCGTGGGCGGCTTCGATCGGGAAAAAATCGGGGGCGATCAGCTCATGGACGCCGTTGCGGCAATCAGCGCGCCGTTGAAGCGCTTTTGCCGTGTCTGGCTCGGGAAGTGCCCATTTCAATGCGACGGAGGAATCGAGGACGTACTTCATTCCTCGTCACGAATTTCACGGATAAGATCGACCGCAATCTCGATGGTCCCATACTTCTGGCGAATCTCCTCAGTAAGCTGATCGCCCCGCTCTTGGATACGTTGGTATACGTCCGGCGGTAATGGGGTACCGTGAACAATGCGATCCATAAGAGCTTGCGTGTCCGCATCCAAGATCGGTGTCGTATCGGTATTCATATTGGAATTCTCCGCTACGAAGGTGGTCCCGTCAACCAGTTCCGGCGTTTGGCGTCCATCGAGCACGTCATCCGCCTGTGCCCCCGAACTCTTTGATCGCCAACGTCTGCAACGCCTTCAAATCCACTTTGCCCGTCCCCAACACCGGTATCTCCGCAACCTGATGAAAACTGTCGGGCGAAGGAATCCAGAGGTTCGGCAGCCCGGCCTGCGAAAGCTCTTTGCAGACCGCTTCGGGCGATTTGTCCAGGCCCGTGTGCAGCACCACCAACCGCTCGCCCTTACGCTCGTCGGGCACGGCCGTCACCGCCACTTTCAACTCGTCTTCGCCCGCGCCGATGATCTTCTGGATCGTCTCCTCGATCTTCAGGTGCGGCACCATCTCGCCGCCCAGTTTCGAGAAGCGACTCTCACGCCCGGTGATGCGAATGAAGCCGTCTTCGTCGATCGAGGCCAGGTCGCCCGTCTTGTACCAGCCGTCGCGAATCACCTGGGCGGTCTTTTCCGGCTGGCCCAAGTAGCCGGCCATCACGTTGGGGCCTTTGATCCAGAGCATGCCCGGCTGGTTGACGCCCAGCTCCTGGTCCGATTCCGGGTCGGTGATCTTGGCGGCGACGCCGGGCAGCGGCCGGCCCACCGTTCCCTCTTTGGCCAGGACCTGCGTCTTGTCCGTGGTCCGACTGGGCGGAATGTTCACGGCCACCACCGGCGACAGCTCCGTCGTCCCATAGCCCTCCAGCGGCCGCACGCCAAACCGCTCCTCGAAGGCGTCGCACAACTCCTTGGGAAGTTTTTCGGCGCCGGCCAGCACGACGTCGAGCGCGGCGAAATCTTCGGGCTGGCAGCGCTTCAGGTAGAACCGCAGAAACGTGGGCGTGGCGATCATGATGGTGGCCTGGTGCTTGCCGCACATTTCGCCCACGTGCCGGGCGTCGCGCGGGTCGTAGTGATACACCCCTTTGGGAGCCAGCGTGAGCGCGGTCCACATCGTCGCCGTATAGCCGAAGGAGTGAAAGAAGGGGAGCACGCCCGCCAGCACGTCGTTGTCCGACAAATGGACGAGTTGATTGAAGGCGTTGACGTTCGAGGCCACGTTGCGGTGCGTCAGCATCACGCCCTTGGGTTCGCCCGTCGAACCCGACGTGAAAATGATCGTCAACAGGTCGTCGGGCGTCAGGCGCGTCAGCCCCAGAAGCCGTTCGAGCAGCCGGAGCGGCGTGGCGTAGGTGGCGACGGCGGCCGAGAGTTTGTCGGCCAGCGTCACCTTCTCGCGAAGCTCTTCCAGAAAAACCGGTTCGGCCTCGAGTTCATAGTGCAGCTTTTCCATCACGCGGTGGCTGGTGAGCACGTGCCGGATGCCGGCCTGGCGGATGCAGGAGTTCATCACCGTCGAGGAGACGGTATAGTTCAGGTTGACCGCCACGCGGCCCGCCAAAGCCAGCGCGGCGTTGGCCAGCACGCCGCCGCCCGAAGGCGGCAGGATCAGGCCGACGTTCTTTTCGTCCTGGGCCAACACATTTCGCAACAGCAGCCGCCGCAGAATCAGCGAACGCATCAACAGCGATCCCCCGGTCATCTCTTGCCCGCTGGTATCGGCCAGCTTCGCGCGGCGCAGGCTCCTGCGGCACTCTCGCAGCATGGCACGCGGCAAGACCAACGAATGTTCGCGACTCTCTCGCAAGGCGATGACTCCTAATTCGGCCACGGTGCGGCGAACGATCTCCGGTTCGCCGACGTGGCTCAACGGCGGGCCAAACCAGACCGACACGGAACGCCGCCAACGGCGCGGCCATTTCCAGAAGAACTTACCGTCCGAAAAACTAAAGATACTTCCCCACAGCCCTTCCAGGTATACCGGAATAATCGGCACGCCGGTCTGCCCGGCCAGAGCGAGAAACCCGCGTTTGAACCCCCGCAACTGGCCCGAACGCGTAATCCCGCCCTCGGGAAACATGCAGACCAGCTCGCCCTTGCCGAGCGCCTCACGGGCAACACGAAGGGTTTCGGCCAGTGCTTTGGGACCCGGCCGCATCGGCACCACACCGGCGATGCGGCAGAGCCAGGACACTTTCCAGGACTCGACGAAACTGGCCTTCGCCAGAATGCGGATGGGCCGCGGCGACGCCGCCAAGAGCAGAACTCCGTCGATAAACGTGACGTGATTGGCGACTAACAGGGCCGGCCCACGCCGCGGAAGGTGTTCCCTCCCGCGCACGCCGAAGCGGTACAGGATGCGAAGCAGCACGCGAAGCAATCGCCAAAGCGTTGCGTAGCGAAGGTCCATCATAACCGTTATCCGCGGACGTGCCCTGGAGAGTCCTGGCCGCCCAGCACGATATGCAAGAAACAGGCCAGTGGTTGTCCGGCAGCAGGTGCCTCGAATGGAACTGAATCGTAACCATTATTTCATGGCGGGCGTGGTACTCGTGCTGCTGGGCATCCAGCTCCGGTTGGTCGATTCGTTCGTGCTCAACGAGCAAACGACGCGGATGCTGAACCAGCCGTCGAGCGAGGGCATGATGAGCATTCGGCCCATGCTGCAAGGCGTGACGCCGATGCCGCGGAAGGTGATTAAACCGCCCCAATCGTTGGGTTGGGCGCTGATGTCGATCGGGTCGGTCCTGATCCTGCACGCCTTGGCGATGAAGCCGCCCGGCGCGGAGCCGCAGCACTAGCGGGCAGGTGCCACATGCAGGCTAGACTACCGTCTCCTCATCGACTCATGCCCTTGCTCGCCTTGCTGATCGCGCTGGCGGCAGGCGGCGTCTGCGCGCTACGACTGGTGGCCGACGAGTCAGGTGGACCCCAGGCCACGCCCGGCGCCTCCAAGCCTCGGCTTCGCAGAGAGGGGACGCAACTGCACGACGAGCCGGGGCGCTTCACCTTGGCCGGAAACCGGGCCACGTTCGTCGCCGTCGACGGAACGAATTATGCCGGACTGGAAAACTTGAACTTGGAACGCGTCGCCAAGATCATCGCGGCCAGCCCCGACTCGGTGGAATGGTTGGTCACCGGGACCGTGACGGAATACGAAGGCTCGAACTACCTGCTCATCAGCCGCGCCCGGCGGAAAGCCGCGACGGGCAAGGTGCCTCGCAGCTTTTGAGTGCTGCCAAACGTAAGGTGGGGCAAGCCCCGGCGCGCCGGGACGAGCGCCGGCCCACTCGATTTGGATTTTTGATTCCGCCAATCCAAAATCCAAAATTGTAATGGCCTACTGCCACTTCGGCTCGCGCTTCTCCAAAAACGCGGCCAGCCCTTCGGCGGCCGCGTCGGTGGTCCGCGCGGTGGCGCTCACCGCGGCGCCGGCGGTGAGCAGCATAGGCAGGTGCTCGGCGATCATTTCGTTCAAGAGCCGCTTGGTGAGCTGCAACGCCTCGCTGGAAGAGCGGGCGCATTCGGCGGCCATCGCCACGGCGCGCGGCCAAAGCTGGTCGGGCTCCGCCAACTCGTGAAACAGTCCAATGCGGTGCGCTTCGCTGGCGTCGATCGTTTCGGCCGAAAGCAAGAGCCTCGCCGCCTGTCCGCCTCCCAAGCGAAAGGCGAGGAGCGGCGCCACGAGGCCGGCCACAATCCCGCGGCGCGGTTCGGGCAAGCCAAACTTCGCCTCCCGCGAGGCGATCACGATATCGCAGCCGAGCACCAGGCCCGCGCCGCCGGCCAGTGCTGGCCCGTTCACCGCGGCAATCAGCGGCTTCGGAAAACGCCACAGCAGTTCCAGCAGGTCGCGATAGAGATCGGCGTCGTCCTGCCAGCGCTGGCGGGCGTTTTCCTCGCGGCTGGTGTCGAGCATCTCCTGCAAATCCATGCCGGCGCAAAACGCCGGGCCCGCCCCTGTCAGAATGACCGCCCGCACCCGGCGTTCGAGGTGCAGATCGCCGAGAGCCTCTTGCAGCTCGCCCAGCATGGCGCGATTCAGCGCATTCCGCTTCTCGGCGCGGTTCAAAATCACCGTGCCCGCATGGTCGTGAATGTGGAGGCGAATCAGGGGAGCAGTCATGGTTAGCTTCACGGGTTATACTGAACGGGCCGGTGAAAGAGCAAGGTTCGAGAAAGGAGCAGAGCCACGGCAAAGAGCGACAAGAGCAAAACGAAACGCGATGCCGAGCACGACAACGAGCGTGTCGTGGCCCAGAACCGCCGCGCGCGTCACGAGTACGACGTGCTCGAGACGCTGGAGTGCGGCGTCGTGCTGGTGGGCAGCGAGGTGAAGAGCCTGCGCACGGGCAAGCTTTCGCTGGAAGAGGCTTACGGCCGCGTGAAAGGGGGCGAAGTCTGGTTGCTGGGCTGCGATATTCCCGAATACGCCCAGGCCAACCGCTTCAACCACGACCCGCGCCGCCCGCGCAAGCTGCTCATGCACCGCCGCGAAATCCGCAAGTTCGCCAACCGGGCCTACGAACAGGGCCTCACGCTGGTGCCGCTGAAGATGTACTTCAAACAGGGCCGCGTGAAGCTGCTGATGGGCATTTGCCGTGGCCGCAAACTTCACGACAAGCGCGAGAAGATCAAAAAGTCGACGGTCCAACGCGACATCGCGCGGGCCATGCGGCGGAAGTGAGGGGTAGCGGAATGGAATAAACGAACCGCGAGAAGGTCGCCGAGCGAAGAGAGAAGCCGGGAGGAAGCCTGGATCCGCGCCAGCGGCCGCGACCAGTGGCCTTACGGGCCCCGTGACTCCAACGTGCCGGATGAATCTGTACAACGCACGGATGAAACACAGATCAAACTCGGATTTGCGTTATCCGTGTTTCATCCGTGAGAATCAGCGGCTGATAACCCTTGGCGAAACCGCCGTCGGCCGCACGCTGAGACCCAAGGTCCGCTGCAACCTTCATCCGCGCAATCAGGGCACCGGCATCCCCGACGGCGGGCTCGACACCGCCGACCAGTTTCAGCGGCCATCGGCCGGCGAGCCGAAGCCCGGCCAACTCCCAGCCGCGGCGCCATCGAGGTCAAGGGTACGAAGCCCGACGAGATGGCCGTCGCCGACAGCCCGCAAGTGGCCGGATACCTGAAGACCTACGGCATCGTGCTGGTCACCAACCTGCGCAGCTTCGTGATCGTCGATCGGAATTGACTTTCTCCCGCAGTTGGCCGAAGATTCTTTTGGAGGCTCGGTTGAGGAGCCGCCTTCGGGTTGCCGTGTTTTTATGTCCTGTTTCCTGCTCCTGGGTGAATGTCCCGCATGATGAAGACGTTTTCAGCCATTTTTGAGAACGGCGTCTTCCGGCCCGTCGAGCCCGTCGATTTCCCTGAGCACTGCCAGGTGCGTGTCGATGTGCGATCGGTTGAACCGACGGGCGAAAGCAGCCGTGATGAGGTTTCTGCCAACACGCCGATGCCCCAGCGAGTGCGCCTCGTCGGCAGGCTGGCGATGATTCCTGCCGGCACGCATGCCTTCGACCTCGTTCTGGATGACGGGCGGCAGGCCGGGGTCGAATTGGTCGCAGGCGACACGGCGGTCGTCTCCCGGCTGATCGGCGAGCGAGTACTTGTCCTCGGCACGGCGATGTACGGACCTTCTGGCAACTTGCTGAGGATCGACGCCGACGAGGTCAACCTTTCGGGAGACGACGGCCGCTTCTTCTCGGCGGCCCCGCGACTGGCCCGCGAACGCTTGGATGTTGATGAGGTTCTGCATGAGCAGCGTCACAAGCGTGGTGTGTCGGCCATCCTTGGCCAATGGCCGGGCGACGAGAGCGATGACGAGATCGCGGCGGCACTGAAGGAACTGAGTTGATGGCCTCCGCGGCGCCTGCGGGCTACCTGCTCGACACGAACATTCTCGTTCACCTGATTCGCGGCAAGGCGGTCGGCAAGGCGATCGAGGCCCACTTCGGTTTGCACGGCGGGCTCAATCGCTCGATCATCTGCGTGGTAACTGTCGGCGAAATGTATTCGTTGGCGAGAAAATGGAATTGGGGGCAAAGCCGCCTGGCTCGCTTGCAGCACTTGCTCGGGGAAGTGGTATGGGTGGACATCAACCGTCCATCGGTCCTCGATGCCTACGGCGAACTCGACGACCTGAGCAACCGACTCGGCCGGCCGATGGGCAAGAACGACGTCTGGATCGCTGCGGTGGCCAAGCTCTCTCGTATGACGCTGCTCACGACCGACGGCGACTTCGATCATCTGCATCCGGGCCACCTGATCCGGATTCGCCTCGACGAGAATACGGGCAATCCAGTGCCCTAAGACAACAACTGCGCCTATTGGCGGAACGTGCCGATCAACGTCTGGGAGCACACGATCGGCGGCTACCAGGTGATGAATACCGCCGCACCAAAGACGCCCCCTTCGACTGGTCGAGCGTCACCGCCGGCAAGACGGCGCGAGCTTCGTAGTCCTGTATGGGGATTACTCCTACCTCACGCGGCACGCGAAACGGCTCCGCGTAGCGGGTCGTTTAGCAGGATTGCTCCACCCCGTTCGATCTAGATAGACTATGGGTGTCTTCCTTCGCGTCAGCGGCAGCCAACACGCCGCCTTCGACTGGTCGAGCGTCACCGCCGGTTAGACGGCGCGGCTTCGTGGGCCTCGATTGGCTTCGCCCTCTTCCTTGGCAACCCGATCCAAGGACCGCTGGTCGCCCACCGAGGCCAACGCCTGGGTGTCTTGCTTGCCCTTCCTTGGTTGACCGGCAAGCCGTTGGAGCGCTGCGGGAAAGCGGCGACAGCCATACGGCTTGCGGAAGCACTGGAAACACGGAAGCGCGGGTAGCTACCCGGACCGAGAGAGCGCTACGAGTGGGAGTGATACACGTCGACGCCGCCGGGGCCGATGGTGACCTCGAACAGACTCTGGTCCGGGTCGTTCGGGTTGGAGTCATTGGCGCTGGCCAAAATGACATCCACGGCGGTGGGGTTGACCTCCACGAAGCCGAACTGTGCCCGGTTGGGAGTCTCCACCAGCCGGTACGCCAGCAGCGTCGTGCCTTCCTCCTCGACCACGTTGAGGCGGATGGCGTCGACCTGGCCGGTCTTGGCATCGGTCTTGATCATCTCGGTGACGCGCATGAAGTCGGCGCCGTCGTGCATGTCGAAGCTGAACTTCTCGTGGTTACCGTGAACCACGTCGCTGCTCAAACCGGCAAATGCCGCATCGGCAGCGTGCCCGGTGGCGAACTCGCCGGCCAGGGCGTAGGTGAGATTCTGGGCGGCCGACAGGTCGACGTTGGTCGGGAACTGGACGTTGCCGGGCAAACCGGGCGCGTTCTGAATGGGCGGCAAGGCTGGAGAGCCCATGATCGCAGGCGGGAATTCCACGTGACCGACCACGCCGGGAACCGTCGGGAACGATGTCGGCGGACCACCAATCGGGGGCGGACCACCGCCTGAAACACCACCGGAGAGGTTGAGCCGATGTTCCAGCGTCTCGAGTACCAGCCGGTCGCGCTTTGTACGCAATCGCATCATAACACTGCATCCTTTCAATAAAGAGGGGATTAAATCTCCCATACACCTCAACAGAGATGCCAACCGGCGGGGCCGATTCAGGAAGGTCCGGGCGGTCCAATTTACAATTGGAGTTCCCGGACCTTCCTAGCTTGGCCCAGCCGGCCCCCACCGCACCGCCGGCTCGTTGAACCGGCGGCAAATGGCGCCCGCGGGCGTGGCATCGCCAATGATGGCCGGCCGTGCGTTCGACGTCAGCGGGGTCATCTGTTCGCGGGTTCCGCTCCGCGCGGGCCGTTGGCCCCGCGGTTCAACGTCGCACGAAGGGCCAACAGCGGGAAAGCTGATCTCTCCGCGCCAGGGTAACTTCCCGAATTCGCGCGGTCAAGCATTTGTAGGGGTAACGGCTCAAATAAGGTGTCGAGCGTTTCTTTCCACGCGCTGTCGAAATCGGCCATTTGCAAGCTGGCTTGACATCGGCTGCAGTAACCGCCACGATTGGCGGTGGAGACGCTTCAATGCCAATTCTCTTGACCGAACAGCAATGGGCCGATGTCCAAAAGGGCACCGAGGTGCCTGTGCGTGTCCAGGATCCGACGCAGGCCGCCACTTTTGTGCTGCTGCGGGCCGAGGTGTACGACCGGTTCAAGTCGCTCTTCGAAGAAGATCCCATTAGCCAGCAGGAGCGGCTCTATCAGCTCCAGCAATTCGGGCGCCGCGCGGGCTGGGACGATCCCGAGATGGACATCTATGACGAGCTTGACCCGCGCCGAGCGTCATGAGCGTTAACCGCGGCGACGTCGTGCTCGTCGACTACCCGTTCACCGACCGCCGAGGCAGCAAAGTGCGTCCCGCGCTTGTCGTGCAGGCCGACATCCTCAACCACCACATCACCGACACCATCTTGGCGGCAGTCAGTCGCTCGACGCATCGTGCGTCCGCGACGCAGCTTTTCGTGGATATCTCCACGGCAGAAGGCAGTCAAACGGGCTTGCGCCAGAATTCAATGATCCAGTGCGAGAACTTGCTGACCTTCGATCAGCGATTTATCATCGCGAAAATCGGAGACATGCCACCCGCTCTTTTGCGTCAGATCGACGCCTGCCTCAAAGCCGAATTGGATCTACCGTAGCGGGGTGACCGAGCGTGAAGCTGTCGGCGGGACCAAGCAATCCTGGCAAACAACCGGCCCGCGAGAGGACGGCAGCCGCGTGCCATTTTACAGGCTGCGAAGCGGAGACGGGCGAGACCGGCCACAACCTTGGGTCGGCGAGCTGGGCGACATCGACAGGCTGGCTTGCTGTGGTCGCTGGCTTCCACCGCGCGGTGGACCGTGTGTCGAGCAGGGCGATTAACGCTTCGCCCAAACGTGCCCCACGGCTTCCGGAGTGTCGGCCTGTTCGATGCTGGCCAGAACTTGCTCCAGCAAATTCGCGTCTTGGATCTGTCGGATGTCGCGCATGAGCGCCAGCCCCTCGGCGGCGAAGCGAAGTTTCAACGCCACCTCAATGCCCGCCAACAGGCCCTCTTCCCGACCCTTCTCGAGGCCTTCGGCCAGGCCCTTTTCCATGGTGACGGCATTAGGCGATAGGCGTTGGGCGTTAGGCACGATCTTCCAATGGCTTCCCTAACGCCCAACGCCTATCGCCTTCGTCGCTGGGCCAGCGCTCGTTTCGGCGGCACCGGGGCCCGGCCTTACGTGGGCAGTCCGTCGAAAGCCCACCATGCCTCATCCTCTCACCTGTAACCATTCCCTTTCGTCTGCTACACTGGGACGCGCCCAACTCAGGAGAGCATCGTGATGAAGCAACTCGTCATCGTTCTGTGTACGGCCGCAGTGCTGAGCGGCGGCGCAGCGGAGGGAAAAATGTCGGTCAGCAAATCGCCCTTCGGCAGCCTGCCCGACGGCCGGCAGGTCGATCAGTTTACGCTGACCAACGACCACGGCCTGACCGTCAAGATCATCAATTACGGGGCCATCCTCACGTCGGTTCGCGTGCCCGACAAAAACGGCAAGCCGGGCGAGGTCACTCTCGGCTTCGACACGCTGGCACCCTATCTGGCGGGCCATCCCTATTTCGGCGCCACCTGCGGGCGCGTAGCCAACCGCATCGCCAAGGGCCGCTTCACGCTTGACGGCGTCGAATATAAGCTGGCCACGAACAACGGCCCGAACCATCTGCACGGCGGCCTCAAAGGTTTCGACAAGGCCCTTTGGACGGCCGAGCCGATCGACAAGCCCGGCGCGGTGGGCGTGCGGCTCTCGCACGTCAGCCCCGACGGCGACGAAGGCTATCCGGGCAAGCTCTCGGTGACCGTCGCCTACACGTTGACCGACAAAAACGAGCTGAAGATCGACTACACGGCCACCACCGACAAAGCCACGCCGATCAACCTGACCAACCACACCTACTGGAACCTGGCCGACGGCGGCAAAAGCGACGTGCTCGGGCACGTACTCGAGATCCATGCCGACCGTTATGTTCCGGTCGACGCCAACCTGATTCCGACCGGCGAGCTGAAGAGCGTCAAGGGGACGCCGATGGATTTCACCAAGCCGATGGAGATCGGCTCGCGGATGGACCGGGTGCCGGGCGAACCGAAGGGCTACGATCACTGCTACGTCCTGAACCAAGAACCGCCCGGCGCGCTGACGCTGGCCGCCCGGCTGCGAGAGCCGGCCAGCGGACGGGTGATGGAGATTTACACCACGGAGCCGGCCATCCAGCTTTATACGGGCAATTTTCTCGACGCTTCCATCCAGTCGCGCGGCGCCGTCTACCGGCAGCACCACGCTTTTTGCCTGGAGGCCGAACACTATCCCGACGCGATCAATCAGCCGAAGTTTCCCTCGACGGTGCTCAAGCCCGGCGAGACCTATCGGCAGACGACGGTACACACGTTTTCGATGGAAGGGTCATAAAACGAATGATTTGCGTCAACGACCGCCTCAAGAAGTATCGTAGGTGCGTGCCGGTCCTCTTGGCCGGTGTGGCGATTGCGGGCTGCCATCCCTCAACGGCGGCACCGACCAAACCGGCCCCGCCGGCCAAATCGTCGCACGCCGCCAGCGAAGGCGATCTGAACACGATCGAGCTGACGGCCGAAGCTGAAGAGCGGCTGGGCATTCAAACGGCGACCGTCGAGCGACGCGCGGTGCGACGAAGGCGAACGTACGGCGGCGAGGTCGTGCTACCGACCGGCGCCTCGATTACCGTTTCGGCGCCGATCGGCGGCACGCTCGAGTCCGTTTCGGAAGGGAGCGTGCCGGAAGTCGGCACGCACGTCGGTCGCAATCAGCCGGTCTTTCTGCTGCTGCCGTTGCTGTCCGCCGAACGGGACGTGCTCACGCCGGCCGAGCGGATTTCGGTGGCCCAAGCGCGTTTGCAGCTTTCGCAGGCGCAAGTCGACGCCGACGGGCTGCTTCAGCAGGCCCAGGCGCAGGTCGACGCGGCGAAGATCAACCTGGACCGTGCGGAACGGCTGCTCAAAGGGCAGGCCGGCACGGTCGCGACCGTCGACGCGGCCAAGGCCCAGCTCGAGTTGGCGGAGAAGGCGCACTCCGCGGCCGAGCAGCGGGTGGCGTTGTTGGAAAAGATCCGGCTCGATACCGAAGCGGGCGATGCCACGCCGATCCCGATTGTTTCGCCACGCGACGGCTACGTGCGCGTGCAGCATGCCACCGTGGGCGAGATTGTGCCGGCCGGCGCGCCGTTGTTCGAGGTGATGGACTACGATCCGATCTGGATCAAAGTGCCGATTTATGCGGGCGAAGTGGCTTCGATCGCCGATCACGAGCCTGCCCGCGTGTGGCACTTTGGCGACGTGGCCGCCAAGGCGCGGGCGGCCGAACCGGTGCGCGCTCCACCCACCGCCGACGCGCAGGCCGCCACGGTCGATCTCTATTATCAGTTGGCCAACTCCAACGGCGAGTTGCGTCCGGGCCAACGGCTGAACGTCGGACTGGCCCTGCGGAGCGAAGAAGAGAGCCTCGTCATCCCCTGGTCGGCGGTCTACATCGACATCTATGGCGGCTATTGGGTCTACGTGAAGACGGGCGACCATAAGTTTGTCCGCCGCCGCGTGCAGGTGCCGTTTGTCACGGACGACCTGGCGGTGATTCACAGCGGCCCCGCGGTCGGGACGCCCGTGGTGATCGAGGGCGTCGCGGAGCTTATTGGCACGGAGTTCGGCGCGGGGCATTAATGCGGCTCCGTTAGGCAACGGCAATGCTTGCGCCGCCTGTTCCCGAAACGCCTGCCGCTGTTCCGCAGTCAGTTCGATCAAAGAATCTCCCGAAGCCTCCTCGTGAATAGCGACTTATCCGCTCGGTCCTCACTCAATTTCGCGGTCATGCTCGACCTCCGACACAATTCTACACAACGCCGCCGAGCGCTCAAATTCCACCGCCAGCACGGCGTACATCCGCGATTGCTGGTCCCAAAGCCAGTATCCTTGGTGCCGCGTGCCGGCGATCAACGGCCGTAAAACCGGGTCTTGAGAAAAGAGCATCGGCACCAGCAGCGGATTCAGACCGTGAAAAAAGTTCCGCTCGACCGCCAGTCGCTCGGCCAGCGGTGCCAGCTCCGCCTCGGCCAGCGTGGCCAGCTCCGGCACCGTGGCTGATGACACGAAGTCGGTGATCAGCAGCCCCCGGCCGCCTGGCGCGGTCAAGCGGGCCAGCAGCCGCAGGTGTCCCGAACGAACGCTCAACAGCAGATCCATGAAGTGCGGAGCCGTTGCCGGCACGGCCTGCACCACCGCGTCGATCAATTGGCTGATGGTCCCCACCGAGGCCACCACGTCGAACGGGCCGGGCAAGAACGGTAACACCGGGTCGGCGGCGTCCTGAATCAGCTTTTCAAGCTCGGCAGATGGCTGCGTAAGCCGGCCGTTCAGTGTTTCCAACGCATCGCAGATGCCCGTGACGTCGGTCCCGCCGTGCAGGCGGAGTTTTCGGCGGTCGTGGTCGGGAAGCTGCCGCGCCACGCCCCGCTGGAGGGCTTCCGTGTCGAGATCGACCAGGTGTACCTCGCCGTAGGCGGCCAGCAGCCGCGGCAAATCGAGATCGTTGGCGTTGCCGGCGCCGAGCAGGCAAAGCCGGCCCGGCGTCCCGTGGGTCAGGGAGAGAAGGCACTCGCTGACGCGATTACGATGGTTGGCCGACGCTTGCCAGTGCCCGTCGCGGGCCCGGTTCCGACGTGCCTGTTCGGCGGCGAAGCGAGGCGGAGGCGGCATAACACCGATTTTCGCGCAAAAAACTTGTGTTCGTTGCAACCCCTATTTACTATGGTTTTGCCGACCTATTATAGCGACTCGTGGAGATGTTGATGCGATTTCGCCCGTCCAAAGCGGTCCCGCCGCGCCCTCGCCGCCGACCGCGGAACGCCCTGTCAGGCCCCAACGGCCCGGCGCTGGCCGCGCGGCCGCTCCGTTATGAACCGCTGGAAGAGCGAGAACTATTGGCCTGGAACGTGGCGCCCATCGTCATTGCGCCCGTGGAAGGCGCGCCCGTCGCCGAACAAGCCCTGGCCGACATCATCGTCGATCCCGGCAGCGGTCTGGGACCGGCCGACTTTGCCGCCACCATCAACTGGGGCGACGGCACCACCAACACCGCCGACGTCGTCAGCACGTCGCAAAACACGACGTTCGCGGTGCTGGGCACGCACACCTACAGCGAAGAAGGGCCGGAATCGATCCAGATCACCGTCACCCACGGCACCGATACGCCAAAAATAGGCACCGATGCGGTCACGGTCAGCGACCCCGCCGTGAACGTGACCGGCGGAGCCACGTTCACCGCCGCCGAAGCAGCCACGCCCTCGCAACAGGTCATGGCCACGTTCAGCGATCCCGGCAGCAACGAGGACCCGCAAAGCGATTACTCGGCCAAAATCGCCTGGGGCGACGGCAGCATCACGGCCGGCACCATCGCCTTCAATCCGCTGGCCGACGATTTTTCGGTGACGGGCGGCGGCGACCACGTGTATGCCGAAGACGGTTCCTACACCCTGACCGTCACCGTCTCGCACGATAGCGCGCCGGCGGCCAGCGCCACCAGCAGCGCGATTGTCTCCGATCCTTCGGTGGTCGGCACGGGCGGCTATAATTACACCGGCATTGAAAACAACATGAACGTTGCCTTCAACGAAACGGTGGCCACCTTCACCGATCCGGCTGGACCGGAGCCTCTCTCGAGTTATTCGGCGACGATCGTCTGGGGCACCGATCCGATCACCAATCAGCCGATCACCTCGGCCGGCACGATCACGCTTGGTAAGGGCAATGTGGACGGCACGATCGTACCGGTCTTCACCGTCAGCGGGTCTCACGCCTTCACCGAAGAGACGCCCACGATCACGCTGAATGGCGTCACCACCAATCTCGCTCCCATCAGCGTCGTTTTGAATCACGGCGCGAGTTTGCCCGTCACGGTGGCCAGCAGCGCCAGCATTTCCGACGCCCCCTTGCAACTAACCGCTTCGGCGTCGTTCAGCGCGGCGGAAGGGGTCCCGCTGGTGAACGTGCCCATGGCCACGTTTACCGACTTGGGCGGCATCGAAGCCCTTGAGGACTACACCGCCGAAATCGCGTGGGGCGACGGCATCACCACGCCGGGCAGCGTGTCGCTGACCAACGGCGAGTTCACGGTGACGGGCACGCACAACTACCGCGTGGGCGGTTTGCAGACGGCCACCATCAACCTCTACCACGACACCGCTCCCGAAACGGCGGTGCTGACGGCGATCACGGTCAGCGACCCGCCGGTCGTTCCCACCGGCAACTACGCCTTCGCCGCCACCGAGGCCCTTCAATCGACGCCTCAGACGGTCGCCACGTTCGTCGATCCCGGCGGCGTGGCGCCGCTGAACGAATACTCGGCCACCATCGACTGGGGCGACGGCAGCGCCACATCGGCCGGCACCCTTTCCGTGAATCCGATCTCGGACGTGTTCACCGTCAGCGGCCAGCACACCTATGCCGAAGAGGGCTCGTACCCCATCGCGGTGACCATCAGCCACGAAGCGGCCCCCACCGTCGCCGTCACCAGCACGGCGGCCGTGACCGATCAGCCGGTGGTGGCCAACGGCGGCTATGCGTATTCGGCCGTCGAGTTCCGTCAGTTCGGTCCGCAAACGCTGGCCGTGTTCAGCGATCCGGCCGGCACGGAGTCGCCGGGCGACTATGCGGCCACCATCAACTGGGGCGACGGCACCACGTCACCCGGCAGCATCGTGGCGAAGGCCGACGGCAGCGGCTTCAGCGTGCAGGGAAGCCACGTTTTCACTCAGGCCGGCAGCTTCGAAGTCGGCGTAACCATCCATCACGACACCGCTGCCGACGTGACCGTCCAAGACACGCTGACGGTGAGCTTGCCTCCGGTCACGCTCAGCACCCAGCCGTTGATCTGGAAGGAATGGACGCCCCTGGAGGCGCCTGACAACGCCTTGGCCAGCATCTCGTTCGTCGACAGCAACACGCAGGTGATGATCAATTGGGGCGACGGCACCAGCGGCCCGGGCACGGTCACGCAATTCGTCAGCGGCGGCGCGGGCGCCGCGCTCGGCACGCACACCTGGACCGAAACCGGTTCCTACACCGTCACCGTCACGGTGACCGACGGCGCGTCGCGGGCCACGGCGACGCTGCCCGTGACCGTGCTGAAACCGGTCTTGCCGGTTCCCAACCCCGCGACCGCTTCGGCCAACGACTATTACGTGGCCGAAATGTACGAAGACATCTTGCACCGGTTTGTCGACTCGCAGGGCCTGCAGTTCTGGTCGGGCTTGCTCGACGCCGGGGCTCCTCTGTCGGTCGTCTCGACGGCGCTACTTTCTTCCGACGAGTACCTGACGAATTTCGTCATTCGTCCGGCCTACGAAAAGTACCTGGGCCGCGACGCGGATCCCGGCGGCATCACCTATTGGCTCGCTCAGATGCACGCCGGGCTGACCGATGAAGGTCTGGCCGCTTCCCTGGCGTCGTCCGCCGAATTCTATATCAACGCCGGCAACACCAATGTCGGCTACGTCGACGCGCTCTATCGCCTCGTTCTCGGCCGCCCGGCCGACGGCGGCGGCGAAAGCTATTGGGTCGGGCGGCTCGCCGCGGGCGAGAGCGCGTTCGATGTGGCGATTGGTTTCGCCACGAGCTCCGAAGACCGCACGACGCAAATCGACCACACCTATCAGGCGCTTCTCGGCCGCAATCCCTCGTTGGGCGAGCTCGATCAATGGCTGGTCGACTTCCAGTCGGGCATGACGACCAACGAGTCGCTCATCGCCAGTATCGCCGCCACCGACGAATACTACTCCCGCGCCGTCAACGAATAGATGCCCGAAAACGAGCGGCGTGGTTGGGGCCTCGGCCGTTACTATAAGAGCAGGGCCGAAACCGCCGCCACGCCATGCTCGCCAATCCCCTCGAACTGCTGCTGCAAGCCAAACAAGGCTCCGACGTTGCGCGCGGCGAGCTGCTGGAAAGCTACCGTGCCTACTTGGAGCTGCTGGCCAGGGTCGAGCTGGGGCGAAGGCTGCAAACCAAGGTCGATGCCGCCGACCTCGTTCAGGAGACGTTCTTGGAGGCGCACCGCAATTTCGCCCTCTTCCGCGGCCAGAGCGAACCGGAATTCGCCGCCTGGCTGCGCGAGATCCTTTCGGGCAGAATCTGCAACCTCGTGCGGCATTACCTGGGCACGCAAGGCCGCGACCTGCGGCGAGAGCGGGCCTGGAACGTCAACCTGGATGAATCGTCGCGGGCCATCGACCGCGGCTTTTTAGCCCTGCAAAGCACGCCCAGCCAGCACGTGGCCGCGCGCGAGCAAGGCGTGCTGCTGGCCCAGGCGCTGTCGCGGCTGCCGCCCGATTACCGCGAGGTGGTCGTATTGCGGCACTTCGAAGAACTGACGTTTCCGGAAGTCGCCCGTCGCATGGATCGCACCGTCGATAGCGTGCAAAAGCTTTGGGTGCGCGCCCTGGCCAGCTTGAAGCAGACCCTGCCGGAGGTTGTATGAGTGAACTGGAGAATAGCCACACCGAAGTCGATCCACCCAGCTCGCCCGCAAACGCAACCGGCGACGTACTGGACGATCCGCGCGTGCTGGCCGTCGTGCAAGAATATATGGCCGAGCTCGATCTCGGCCGCGTGCCCGATCGGCGCGGCTATGTCAGTCGCTATCCCGAGTTGGCGGTCGCCGTCGGGCAGTGTCTCGACGGCCTGGAGCTGGTGCGCGCGGCGGGGCCACGCTCTTCGTCGGCGGGCGCGGACCGCGCGGCCGCCAACGAGCCGGCGCCGCGGGCCTTGGGCGACTTTCAGATCATTCGCGAGCTGGGCCGCGGCGGTATGGGAGTGGTCTACGAGGCGGTGCAGCTTTCGCTCGGCCGCCGCGTGGCATTGAAGGTGTTGCCGTTCGCCGCCACGTTCGACGCCCGCCAATTGCAGCGGTTCAAGAACGAAGCCCAGGCCGCGGCCCTCTTGCACCACACCAATATCGTGCCGATTTATGCCGTGGGCTGCGAGCGGGGCGTTCACTTCTACGCCATGCAGCTCATCGAAGGGCACTCGATGGCGCTTTTGATCCGCCAGATGCGCGAGCAGGCCGGACTGGCTTCGGCCGAGCCCGAAGTCAAATCGGCCAGCCCCAAATCAGCCAGCCCCAAATCAGCCAGTTGTGCAGCCGGAGTCTCGGCGACTGGTCCTTATCTGGGCGGCGTTGTGCCCTTGGCGACAAAGAACGAATATCTCCGCTCGACCGCCGGCGCCTCGCTCAGCATCACCGCCCGCGCCGCGCGCGGCGGCGACCATTATCAGAAGCTCGCGCGGCTGATGCTGCAGGCGGCCGATGCCCTGGAGCACGCCCACCAGGTCGGCATCGTGCATCGCGACATCAAGCCCGCGAACCTGATGATCGACCCTTCCGGCACGCTCTGGGTGGCCGACTTCGGGCTGGCCCTGTTTCAGGCCGAGGCCAGCTTGACGCGCACCGGCGACCTGGTGGGCACGTTCCGCTATATGAGTCCCGAGCAGGCCAGCGGCCAACGCACGGCCATCGACCACCGCACCGACCTCTATTCGCTGGGGGCGACCTTCTACGAGCTGCTCACGCTGGAGCCGGTGTTCTCAGGCGAAACCAGGCACGAGCTGCTCTACCAGATTCTGCACGGCGAGCCGAAAGCGCCGCGTCAGATCAACCGGGCCATACCGGTCGAGCTGGAAACGATCGTGCTCAAGGCGCTGCGCAAGACGCCCGGCGAGCGCTATGCGTCGGCCGCCGAGTTCGCCGAAGACCTGCGGCGGTTTCTCGATCACCGCCCCATCCTGGCGCGCCGCCCGACCGTGGTCGACCGCCTGCGCAAATGGTCTCGCCGGCATCCGTCCATCGTCGTCGCCGGCGTGCTGCTGTTGGCCGGCGGACTGGTGGCGCTTTCGGTCAGCACATGGATGATTGCCCGTGAACAGCAGAAGACGGCCGACAGCCTGGCGGCGCTGTCGGTCAGCAATCGGATGATCGCCCATGAACAACAGAAAACGGCCGACGCGCTGGGCCGCGAGAAACAACGGGCGAACGAGGCGGAAGACTTGTTCCGTCAGGCGCGGCAGGCCGTCGACGTGCTGGTGGAGGTGAGCGAGGACGAACTGGCCGACAAGTTCTCAATGGTGCAGACCCGCAAGCGGATGTTGCAAACCGCCTTGGGATTCTATCAGGACTTTATCGAAGAGCGGCGCGGCGACGAAGCATCGCAGGCCGATCTGACGACCGTCGAACAGCGCGTGAAGGGCATTTTGCGCGAGTTGGAGTTATTGCGCCGCAACACGCAAACCACGCTCTTGCGCAAGCCGATTGTGATCCAAGAACTGCGATTGGACGAGCAGCAGGAGCAACGTACCGCCGAGTTGTTGCACACCTGGGACGAAGAGGTGAGTGATTTGCGATCGGAGCTGGAAGCGCTCGACGAAGAGGGCCGGCGTCAACGTTTCATCGCGCTGGCCGAAGGGCGCGAACGTTCGGTCGAACGGGTGCTCAGCGCCGAGCAGCGCGAGCGGTTGCGGCAGCTCGCGTTGCAGGCGCAAGGTTTGTGGGCCTTCAAAGAACCGGAGGTGGTGGCCGCGCTGGAGCTGACGCGAGGGCAACGCCTGGCGATTCGCAAGATCGAACGCGAGCTGTTCGAGCGCGAACCGCCGCATGATCACAGACACGGTCCGCAGGACCATGGGCCGCCAGACCGCGGGCCACGCGACCATGGACCTCCGGAGCATGGGCTGCAGGATCACGGTCTGCACGATCGTGGGGCGCCGGACAGAGGATCCCATCCCCGCCGGCCGAAGCTGCGCGATTTCCAACAGGCCCTGGCGAAGGTCCTGGCGCTGCTGAGTACCGAACAGATCGAGCGTTGGCACGAGCTTTCGGGCACGCCGCTGGAAGGTTTGTTCGACATGCCTTTTGGCGAACCATCCGGCCCAACGCCTCCCGAGGATTGTACACCGGGGCAAAAACCGACCGACTAACGCACGGAGGATGGCCTTGCCAGGCCGTCCAGCATACGACGTGGCGGCCTAGGAAGGCCATGCTCCCCATCCAGCGAGAAACGACCCATGTATTTCGGCGAACCACCCGCGGGCATCAATCTCACGGCCTACGACCTCGATCTGATCTTCGCGGTGCCCAAGCCGCTGCGACTGCGGACAATTCACATCGCCGCGCTGGGCGTGGCTGCGTTGTCGCTGGCGGGCGTCATCGAATGGCCGCGGTGCTGGCAGCTCATGGCGCTGGGCGACGCGGCGGCAGCGAGCGCGCTGTTCGCGCTGGCGGCGGGCCGGGAGTGGTTCTTGCGCGGCGGACCGGCCTTTTAGCCTTCTCCGCGGAATGCCCGGCCGCGTACAATGAGGTCTGTTTGGCCGTCGATCTTGCCGCGGCAAGGCAATCCGTGCCACAATGACGGCACCGAAGGGCAACCTGGTTCAATATGCCTCATGTTCTCGAGCAAAAGATGGCTGCGGTGCGGCACCGGGTGCGGCGGTCGCTAATGCTCGATGCCGCGGGCAGGCTGGTCGCGGTGGTTGTCGCCGCCGGTCTCGCCCTGGGCATGCTCGATTACGTCGTGCGTTACGAAGACCGCGGCCTGCGGCTGATGTCGTCCTTGGCGCTCGGGCTGGCGATGGGCTGGGCTTGCTATCGGTTCTTGTGGCCGGCGTTGCGCGCCCGATTGACCGACGTGGACCTGGCCCTGCAACTCGAAGCGCGGCTGCCGATCTTGCGAGACCGGCTGGCCAGCGCCATGCGGTTCCTGCGCGAACGCGAAGACGACGCCCTGGCCGGCTCGGCGGCCCTGCGGCGCAGCGTGATCGCCGAAGCCACCGCCGAAATCGACCGCCTGAAGCTCGAAGAGACGGTCGAGCCGCGACTGGCCCGCCGATCGCTGTGGCTGGCCGGCGCATCGCTCGTCGCGGTGCTCGCGCTGGCGTTTTTCAACGTGTCCGCGACCGGCATCGCCGTCGCGCGGCTGGCGGCACCGTGGGGAAGCACGCAGTGGCCCAAGCAGAATCATTTGGAGTTTGTCAACCCGGTGCGACGACTGGCGGCCGGGCAAACGTTCGAGGTCGAGCTTAAGGATGCCCAAGGGGCCAGGCTGCCCGACGCAGTGTCGATTCAGTTTCGCTTTCCTGAGTCGCAGTCGTCGCCCACGGAAACCAGCGAGCCGATGCGGCGGGTGAACGACGCCATGTTGGCCCGCAAGGAAAACGTCACACGCTCGTTTTCCTATCGCGCCGTGGGCGGCGACGATTACTCGATGGAGTGGACCGACCTGCAAGTCGTCGAGCCGCCGCAGATCGAAGACTTGTCGGTGAGGCTTCATTATCCGGAATACACCGGCTGGCCGGCCGAGACGGCCGAACCGCACCTGCGCGCTTTGGTGGGGACGCTGGTCGAGCTGTCGGGCCGCACCAGCAAACCGGCCAGCGCCGTGAAAGTGCATGTCAACGACGATGAGGCGATTCCGGCCAGGCTGACCGACGACGGCCGACGCTTTCTCGTGCCCGGCGACGCGGCGTCGCAGTTCAAGGTCGAACGTTCGGGGGCCTATTGGATCGAGCTGGTCGACCGGGATGGGTTCTCCAGCGGCGAACAGACCCGCTACGAGATTCGCGCAGTGGAAGATTTCACGCCCACGGTCACCATCGAGCAGCCGCAGGCCAACGCCTTTGTGACGCCCGTCGCGAACGTCGCCCTGCGCGTCGCGGCCAAAGACGATCTGGCACTGGCGCAGGTGGCTTTGCGGTTCTCACGTAGCGACCGGTCGCAAGAACAAGAGACGGAGATCGTCGTCTACCAAGCGCCGCAGACTCCGCAACCGCGGACGGACGCGGCCACGAAGCTGGAAAGCGGCGAATCTCGCGAAGTTTCTCACGAGCTCGACCTGGCGGCATTGGGGCTCAAGCCGGGCGCGCAGATCACGCTCTACGCCACGGCCACGGATTATCATCCGCATCGCGGGCAGAGTCAGCCCGTCCGGTTGACGGTCATCACCGCCGATGAGCTGCGAGAGCGGCTGGCCGAGCGGCAGAACTTTATCGTCGGCGAGCTGGGCCGGCTGCTGAAGCTCCAGCGCGATGCGCGGTCGCCGCTCGCCGACGCCGACATCCAATTGCGGCGGGTCGGCCGCCTGCAAAGGCACGACATCGACCACCTGCAAAGCGCCGAATTGTTGCAGCGGCAGGTCGAGCGCGGACTCACCAGCCCCAGCGAAGGCGTGACGAGCCAGATTTCCGGACTGCTCGCCGATCTGGAGCAGAACAACGTCGACAGCCCGGACGTCGAGCGGCAGATGCGATCGCTGCTCGACGAGATCGACCGCTTGGGCCGCGACGAGCTGCCGGCCATCGGCGGCGAGCTGACGGCGGCGATCAAGGCGGCGCAGGTCGAGCTGCCGTCCGGCGCGACCAAGGAAGCCGCGGCACCGCCGGCGGGCGCCAGTGCGGTCGCGGCGCCGTTGACATCCGCGGCCGGGCACCAGGATGAGGTGATCGCCACGCTCGAGCGGCTTACCGCCTCGCTGGCCGAGTGGGACAACTTCCGCCGCTTCCACCGCGAGATCGCCACGCTCCGCCGACAGCAGGAAGAGCTGAATCGCGATTCGGCCGACTCCGGG
The DNA here is from genome assembly GCA_035533075.1 of Pirellulales bacterium. Taxonomy (NCBI): domain Bacteria; kingdom Pseudomonadati; phylum Planctomycetota; class Planctomycetia; order Pirellulales; species Pirellulales bacterium. The sequence continues at coordinate 22,939 of DATLUO010000009.1, forward strand.
CGGCAGACGCTGGCCAGAGACTTCAACCGGCTCACGCCGCAGGAGCAGGCCGATTTGGGGAAGCTGGCCGCGCGGCAACTCGATCTTGCCCGGCAGTTCGACAAGATTCAGGAGCGCATGCAGCGGACGGCCGAAGAGGCCGCGACGGGCGATCCGCTGTCGGCCGGCAGCATCGCCGACGCTTTGGCGCACGCGCGCCAGCGCGGCGTGTCGCAGGCCTTGCACGAGTCGGGCAGGCAGATCGGCAAGAACCAATTCGGCCAGGCCACGCAGGCCCAGCGCCAGGCGGCCGACGACTTGCAAGAGATGCTCGACATTCTGGCCAACCGCCGCGAGCATGAGTTGGGCCGGCTGGTGAAGAAGCTCCGCGAAGCCCAAGAGCAGCTCGATCAACTTCGCGAACGGCAACAGGGCTTGCAAAAGAAATGGCGGGCGGCGGCCGATGAGGCCGGCGATGCCGTTCGGCGACGCGAGCTCGAGCGGCTCACGCGCCAGCAGCGCGACGCCGCCGCCGACACTCAGCGTCTGGCTCGCTCATTACAGCGATTGCAGGCCGAACGGGCAGGCCAACAAGCGACGCAGGGCGGGGCGAACATGGAGCGTGCCGCGGAACAGGCCGATCAAGGTCAGGCCGACCAGGGTCAGGCCGACCAGGGGCAGGCCGGGGCCGCGGCCGAAGCCGCGGCCGAGGCCGAGCGCGATCTCGAGCAGGCACAACAAGAGCTGGCCAAACGGCTGGCGCAGGCCGAAGCCGATCTGGCCCAGGAACAGATGGCGCGGCTCGAAGACCATCTCAAGCCCCTGGCCGACGCGCAGCGGGAACTGCTGGAAGAAACCCATCATTACGCCGAGGTCGAGCAGTCGCAAGGCGAATTGACTCGCGCCCAGGCGATCAGCGTCGGCGACTTGGGAAAGCAGCAACATGAGATGTCGCAAGAGGCGGCGGAGTTGGCGGCCAAGATGGCGGCGACTCCCGTCTTTCGGTTGGCCTTGCAGCAGGCGGACCGGCAGATGCAACGCGCCGCCCTGCTGCTCGACGGGCAGAAGACCGGCCAGCCGACGCAACAGGCGGAACAACGCGCCATCGACCTGTTGACGCACGCGGTAGAGGCCCTCAAACCGGCCGCCGGCGGGCCTCAAGAACAAGAAAGCGAATCTCAGCCGGGCGAGCAAAATGCCAACGCCGCCGACCCCAGTCAGATGCTGGCCGAGCTGAAGCTGCTAAAATGGATGCAGGACGACGTGAACCAGCGCACCGAGGCGCTCGACAAGGCCCATCGCGGCGCCGCCGAGTTGCCGCCCGACGCGCAGCGTGAATACGAGGAGCTGAGCGAGCAGCAAGGCGTGATCGCCGAGCTGACGTTGAAGTTGGCGAACGAAGAAGGCTGATTGCGAGTGTTAGCCGCGACAAAGACATACCTTGACCTTGTCAAAAGAGTCCCGCTGAGGCCGATTCAGTCGGAAGCCGAGTTGGACCGCGCGATTGCAGCCATTGATCGGCTTTTGGAACGGCCTTCGCTGTCGCGCGATGAAGACGACTATCTCGATGTGTTAAGCGACCTGGTGTTTAAGTACGAACAGGCCGTGCATCCGCTCGCACCGGTCGGTTCGCGGCAAAGTTCCACGAGAAAACAAACGAGCACCCGACAGCGTCATGGGAGGAAATCGGATGAGTCCCTTTAGAACTTTCGCAGCGACCGCTACCATCAACCACAGCAGCGCTTTCAAGGTGAACTGCGGGCGGCAACCCGGACGGTGGCGGAGCTACATTTTTACCGTCGCCGCCGACAGCACGCTCCCGATCTCCTCGACCGCCGTCGTGAGCGATCGCACGGCCATTTTATAGTTCGTGTGATCCGAGACCTGCGGTTGCAACTCGGCGAACTTGGCGGCCGCTTCCCGCAGGCCGGCATGCTTTTTATGAACCAGCTTCAGATATTCGGCCGAGTCCTGGGCGGTCCAGGCCGGCCCCAACGCCAGGCAGAAGTCGTAGAGCGTGCGGACGACCTCCATCAGTTCGTCGTCGTCTTCGGCCTCTTCCGAGTGCTTGACGAACGTGCGCACCACCCAGATGTGGCTGACCAGCGCGTCGATCCGCCGCATGGCTTCGTCGGCAGTCATGGCAGGTCCCTCGCAACATCACGTGCCGACGGGCTGGGTGCCCGCGGGCCCGTGGGCCGGTGTCTTGGCCGCGGGGGCATGTCCGCCACGGGGAGCAAACACCAGCACCGTCACCGCGCCCGCCACAACCAGGATCAGGCCCGCATAGAAGATCGGATGGATCGAGCTGGCGCCCTGAAGCTGAATGCCGATCAACGTGTTGATCACCGGAGCGCATCCGAAGACCAGCGGCATGACGTAGATCGGCTTGCCACCGAAGTTGAAGGCCATGATCACTCCCAACGCGCCCACGGCCCCCGCGGCGCCGCCGGCCAGGCTCCACAAGCTGCCGTTATAGGTGAAGCTGCTGTCCTCCGTCGTGAACAGCAAGATGAAGACCGGCACCAGCACGGCGATGACGAAATACGATACGCCCACGCAAACCAGCGGCCGCAAGCGGCTGCCCTGCATCAGCATCTGGCCCTTGTGCAACATCGGGCCATACACGCCCCAGCACAGGGCCGTCATCGCCACGCACAGCGTGACCACCGCCGTCTGGACCAGCGACACTTCGGCCGGCGCGTGGTCCGCCGCCTGGGCCACGGCGGCCGGCGCGGCGGACGGCTTGAACACCAGCACCGTCACGGCGCCGGCGGCCACGATAATCAGCCCCGCCACGAACAACGCGCTCGGCCGGCCGTGATCGCGGTGCGTCCACATCGTGTAAAGCGTGTTGACCACCGGAGCGCAGCCAAACACCAGCGGCATCACGTAGATCGGCTTGCCGCCGCTGGTAAAGGCCAGGATGATGCCCAGCGCCCCCAAGGCTCCCGCGGCGCCGGCGATCAAACTCCACAGCGTGCCGGAAAACGTCCAGCCGCCCCGCTCCGGCCGCAGCCTGAGCAGCACGCCGGGCGCGATGATGGCAATCACAAAGTAGGCCAGGCCGACGCAGATGAACGGCCGCCAGTGGGCATGGGCGCCCATGTCGCGTTGGCCCTGGTTCAGCACGGGACCATACACGCCCCAGCACAGTGCCGTGAGACCGACAAACAACAACGCCAAAACGAAATTCTTCATGGAGAAATTGGGGACCAGGCAGGGTGGAGGGCGGCAACTCGCGATACGCTGTGCCTAGTGTAACAACCGCTGGCCCGATTTGCACGCAGGCAGCCATCGTCGTAGGGTGGGACCAACTCAACGTTAAGATGCTGCGAGAAGGAGCGAGGCCGCGTTTTCCGCGCTTCCACGGCCCGGCGAATACCGTACAATGCGGACGTTGGCCCACTCACCCCAGGAGATGTCCGATGCTCGACATGGTCGCTTCGCATCCCGCGATTTCGGCGGCGATGGCGGTGGTCTTGGCCGCCTGCATGGGACTGGCGGCCGCCGCCGGCATCGTGGGATACCTGAACCGCAGCAGCTGAATGAAATCCACCGACGCGCTCGATCTCAGACAATTCATCCGCACGATCGCCGACTTTCCCAAGCCGGGCATTCTGTTTCGCGACATCACGCCGCTGCTGGCCGACGCCGACGCGCTGCGGGAAACGGTCAAACGGCTCGCCGATCCGTTCCGGAATGAAGACATCGACGCGATCGCCGCCGCCGAGGCCCGCGGATTCATCTTCGCGGCCCCCCTGGCGATCGAATTGGGCAAAGGCTTCGTGCCGGTGCGCAAGCCGGGCAAGCTCCCCTTCGAAACACGCCGCTTCAGCTACGATCTGGAGTATGGCAATGACAGCCTGGAGATTCACAGCGACGGCCTGGCCGCGGGCGCCCGCGTGCTGTTGGTCGACGACCTGCTGGCCACCGGCGGCACGATGCAGGCCTGCTGCCGGCTGGTCGAAGGCTGCGGCGCGCAAATCGTCGGTTGCGCTTTTGTGATCGAACTGACCGGGCTGGGCGGCGCGAAACGCATCGCTCCGCACAAGACGTTCAGCTTGCTGAAATTTGAATGACCTCAATTGAGAGATTTGCATGAGCCGGCCGGTCGCCGTTTGCTTGTTGATGTGGCTACTGTTGCCGCACGTTGTCTTTGCCGATGCTGCGGGCGATTGGCCGTCGTGGCGCGGGCCGCGACGCGATGCCCGTTGTGACGAAAAGGGGCTGCTCGGCGCATGGCCCGAAGGCGGGCCGAAACTGGTATGGCAGGCCGACGGTCTGGGCGAGGGCTTTTCGGCGCCCAGCGTCGCCGGCAACCTGGTCTACGTCATGGGCAACAAAGACGGGCAAGAGTGGGTGTTGGCCCTCGACCGCACGAAGCAGGGCCAAGGTGTGTGGGCGGTGCCGACCGGACCCGTGCGTAGCAACGGCGGCGGATACCCTGGCCCGCGAGCGACACCCACGGTCGACGGCAACCGCGTCTTTGCTTTGGGGCTGAACGGCGACCTAGTGTGCCTTGATGCCGAGACGGGCAACTTGCATTGGCGGCACGATCTCGTGGCCGACTTCGGTGGCCGCGTGGGAGGCTGGGGATATTGCGAATCGGTCCTGGTCGACGACAAGTGGGTGCTCTGCACACCCGGCGGCGATCAGGCCACGATCGTGGCCCTGCTCAAGACCAGCGGCAAGCCTGTCTGGGCCTCGGCCATCGGCGATACCGCCGATTACGCCTCGATCGTGCCGATTCAGGTGTCGGGCACCAAGCAGTATGTGCAGTTGACCCATCAGGGCGTGGTGGGAGTCGAAGCCAAGAAGGGCGCGTTGCTGTGGCGATACAACAAACCGGCCAATGGCACCGCCAACTGTTCGACGCCGGTCTTCTTCGACGACAGCGTTTTTGCCGCCTCCGGATATGGCACCGGGGGCGGCCTGGTACACCTCTCGAAGAAGCGAAAAATGTGGGAAGCCACCGAGGTCTACTTCACCTCCGAGATGAAGAACCATCACGGCGGAATGGTAGTGGTCGAGGGCCACCTCTACGGCTGCGACGATCCGGGAATCCTCCGCTGCCTCGATTTCAAGACGGGCAAATCGCTGTGGCAAGACCGAAGCTGCGGCAAGTGCTCCCTGCTCTATGCCGACGGCATGCTTTATTGCCGCAACGAGCAAGGGCTGGTCAGCCTGGTGCGGGCTTCGCCGATGGGCTTTGAGCTGAAGGGGCGTTTCCAGCAACCGGACCGTAGCGACCGAAACGCCTGGCCTCATCCCGTGATTGCGGGCGGGCAACTCTATCTGCGCGATCAGGACAAGTTGTTCTGCTACGACTTGCGAAACTAGCGGAGCGGTGCGATGCTTTTTGCGACATCCCACAAAGCACTGCTGCTATTCGGAAGCAGGTTGGCCTGGGATCGCGTACCGTCGCAGGATCTTGAGCACGTGCTCGGCGGTCTCGCCGTCGATGGCGACGCCGGGCGTGCCGACAATGGTCAGCAGCCATTTGCCGCCTCCTTGGTCGGTGACGCACGTGATATGGTCGATCGACACCAGCCGCTGAGCGCCTGCGGTCAACTCGATGAAACGTTGCTTCATGGCCTGCCAGCCCTGTAAAAGAGAACTCCGCCCCCAGCCGCCTCTCGATATCCGATTCCCGCAAAAACAGCGCTGATTATCTAAAAATTCTGAGGAATGGCAAATCCGAATTGCGAGAATCGCCGGGGAGCCAAGAATGGGAGGGGTTTTAGCGCCCGATTTCGGGGGGCCGAAGCAGGAACTGACCGCCTGCGCGCCTGGAAAGCGCGAGCGCCGGCCGAGGCTTGGTGTCAAAACCGACCGGCGGCAGGGAAATTCCCGATGCGAACAATTAGGGGCGAAACTCACTCCGGCAACGGCTTGCCTTTTGTTTCGGGGGCGAAGGGCAGCACCAACAGACCCAGCAAGAAAACGCTGCACATGCTGACGCCGGCGTACCGCATCGGCTCGCTCTTGCCGGCGAACACTTCACTGGTCAGCAATCCCAGGGCCGACGGCCCGGCGGCCGCCACAAGCCGCCCCACATTGTAGCAAAACGACGTTCCGGTGCTGCGAAGGTGCGTGGGAAACAACTCGGGAAAATAGATCGCATAGCCGCCAAACAGCGACAGTTGGCAGAAACCCATCAACGGAATCATCCAGAACACGTCGGTGATGGTTTGAAAATACCAGAAGACCATCGCCGTGCTCAGGGTGGCGAGGACGAACGAAATGGCGAAGGTCGGCCGCCGGCCGAGCAGGTGCGTGACCCGGCTAAAGGCGTAGATGCCGAAGAACGCGCCCAGGTTCAGCATCACCGAGGTCAAGGCGGCCCACAGCGTCAGGCGGCCGTTGATGTCGCGGGTCCGTTTGCCGATGCGGTCGATGTGCGCCTCGACGTCGTCGCTGCCCTGGCTGGCCGCGTCCAGATAGGCTTGCCGCCGCTGCCGCTCCTCGGCGGTCTGCGGCGCGAGTTTTTTTGCGGGGTTGCCTTGGTCCAGGGCGTTCAACAGCGCCTCCGGCGTGGCGGTTTCGCCCGATTGAAAAAGATCGACGGCGGCCGCGTAGAGCCGCTCGGCGTCGCGCGTGCCCGGTTCGGGGCTGAGCAGGTGCGAGGGCTGAATCTTGTCGCTGGCTTTCTCCAGTGCCGATCGATCGGAAAGAACCAGGGCCAGAAAGCTCCGATCGAGGGCGCCGCCGCCACGCTGGCGAGCTTCGGCCTCGAAGGTCTTGCGAAACACGAGCCGGGTCAGGTCGATGCTGAAAAACCCGATGGCCCACAGCCCCACGACTCCGCAAAACGCCAGGCCCAGGCCGACCAAGGCATGCGAGCGCCAGCGCGGGTTGCCGAACAACTCCGCATAAGAGCCGAGCTTCTTGGCCACCTCGCCTTCGGTGGCTTTCGCCCTCCAGCGCTCCGGCTCTTTCAACTTCCGCCGAATCAAGATGGCCAGCAATGCCGGCACCGTGCCCACGACGAACATCACCCGCCAGGCGCTCACCGAAGTGAATCCCAACTGCTCGGCGAAGAACCGCTCCAGCGCACCGGTTTCTTCCAGCCGCCCCAGACCAAGGCTGATCAACGCGGCCGAAATGTTGCCGATGGCCGACAGGGCCTGCAACAGCCCCAGGGCGAAGGGCCGCGCGCGGTCGGGCATGACCTCCGCCACCAGCGCCACGCCCACGGCGAATTCGCCGCCCACGCCCAGGCCCGTCAAAAACCGGTAGAGGGCAAAGTCCCAGATGGTGCGCGAAAAGGCGCTCAAGCCGGTGCAGAGCGAGTAGATCAAAATCGTCCAGAGCATCGTTCGCGCGCGGCCGATGCGGTCGCCGAGCACGCCGAAGGCAAGTCCGCCGACGGCCCAGCCGATCAAGAAAATCGAGGTCGCATAGCCGCCGAATTTGTCGATGCTCGGATCGGACGGCGGCAGGCCCAGCAAGTCGGTGCATGCCGGGCGCCGCGCCAGGTTGAACAACTGTTGGTCCATCGTGTCGAACAGCCACCCCAGGGCCGCGACGACAAACACGAACCAGTGATAGCGGGTCAGCTCGCGATACCAGGGACGGCGATCGGCGTCGGAAGACATGCGGTAATCCTGAGGCTGGACAAATCGAGCGGCTGCGTCGAAATTGACCAAACGCCGCGCCGCCCGTCAAGGGTTGGGGCCGTTGACTTCGACCGCCGCGCCGGCTGAAGCACCGCAACCGTTGGTTCGGAATGCTGGACGCCAAAGATCGCGACGATGGTGTCTCGCTTGACAAGATTCGGCTCGAAGCCGACCGGCGAAGATTACGGCCCGCTGCTGGATATCTCCAAGCCTGATGGCTGCCTGCTGGCTGTCAACGGCATCGAGTCCGCGGCGGCGCTCGACCTGCACTACCTGCCGAACAACGGCGTCGCGGCCACGCTCTGCGTTTTGGCTATCCGTAGTATTGGCTGCTCGACAGCAGGCCGACGAGCGCCTCGATCGCGTTCTTGCCACCATTATGCAGCAGTTGACTGACGGCGGTGCTCACCAGCGTTGGGTCTGGGTTGCCCTGGAAAAAGAGGTCGGCGTAGCCGTTGCCCGTCAGGTTGGCCAGGGCGTAGTTGCCGGTCTGCACCGTTCCCGCCGAGGCCACCGGTGGATTGGCCAGCAACGCCTCGAAGTTGCCGTTGAAGAACTTGTTGCCTCCTTCCGAGGTCAGCAGCATCCCGCTGACCACGTTATCCCGACCCTCGGCGCCGATCTCATTGACCCAGAAGGCGAACGTCGGGTCGGTGGCCCGGCCGAAAAGATCGCGATAGAGGGCGGTCACAAAGCCCTGGTCCGTGCCGCCGGCGCGGACGTAGTATTCCTGCGATCCGGCGATGAACTTGATGATCTCCACCAGGTCATGCTTCTGCGCCAGTCTTCCGCTGAAGAACTGCAGGCCGGGGGCGTCGGGCGCGCGTCCCAAGAAATCCACGTAGAGCAGCGTGACGAAGTGAATGTCGAACTCCGCCGAATAGAGGAACCCACGGGCGACTTCGGCCCGCACCGCGGAACTGGCGCCGTTGCCGCCGAGGATGCCCAGCCAATAAGCCTGGCCCGCTGCGTCCGGCTCTCGGCCGAGTAATTCGCGATACAGGTTCGTGACGAAGGTCAGGTTCGTACCATCTCCGGCCTGACCGGCCAGATTGCCGGTGGTGGTCGGCGGAGTGGTGCTGGGGCTGACGGTGATCGTGGCCGTGGCCGTGGCCGAAGCGGTGCCCGGCGAGTCGTCGGTCAGCACGACGGTCACCGTGTCCGTCCCAGCCGCGCCGTAAACGTGGCTACCCGTCACGGTCAACGTGCCGTTGGTCAGGCTCACCGTGCCTGTGCCGCTCGTGCCGTCGCCCCAGTTGATGGTGGCCGTGAAGTCGCTGGCTGGATTGGTGGGATGGCCGGTGTTGGTGAAGGTGGCCACCGTGCCGCTGAAAGTGCTGCCTGCCGTGGCGGTGGTCGTGACCGGCGTGCCGGCGGCCAGCGTATCGGCCTCGGACACGTTGGCGGTGCCGGTGGACGTACCCGTGGCCGTGCCCGTGGTCTGGGTCAAGACCACCGATGCGCTGCCCGCCGACAGTTCGTCGCTGTAAAGGTGACTGCCGCTGACGGTGAGAGTGCCGCCCGAGCCGGTGACGCTGCCCGTGCTGCTGGTGCCATCGCCCCAGTTGATCGTGGCCGTGAAGTCGCTGGCCACGGCGGTGGTGTCGCTGTCGGTGAATGTGGCCAGGGTCGTGCTGCTGAAGGTCGTTCCTTCGGTGGCGCTGACGGTGACCGTGCCCACGGGCGTGAGCGTCGCGGCAGCGGCCACCGTCACGGTTGCCGTGGCCGTCGCGCTGGCGGTGCCCGGCGTGTCGTCGGTCAGGACGATGGTCGCCGTTTCCGTCCCGGTCGTGCTGTAAAGGTGGTTCCCTCTGACGGTCAGCGTACCGCTGGCGAGGCTGACCGTGCCCGTGCTGCTCGTGCCGTCGCCCCAATTGATCGTGGCCGTAAAGTCGCTGGCCGGATTCGTCGGATAGCCGGTGTTGGTGAAGGTGGCCACGGTGCCGGTGAACGTCGTTCCTTCGGCGGCGGTGGCGGTGACCGGTGTGCCAGCGGTCAGTACGTCGGCCTCGGCCGCGGTGGCCGTGCCGGTGGCCGTGCCCGTGCCGCTGCTGGGCGTGGTCTCGGTCAACACGACCGAGACGCTCCCCGCCGTCAGTTCATCGCTATAGAGATGACTGCCGGCGACGGTGAACGTGCCGCCCAATCCTGTGATGGAGGCGCCGCTGACGGTGTCCAGCGTGCTGCCGTCGCCCCAGTTGATCGTGGCCGTAAAGTCGCTGGCCACTGCGGTGGCGTCGGTGTCGGTGAAGGTGGCCAACGCCGTGCTGCTGAAGGTCGTTCCTTCGGTGGCGCTGATCGTGACCGTGCCCACCGGCGTGATCGTCGCGGCAGGGGCCACGGTGATCGTGGCGCTGGCCGTGGCGGTGGCGGTGCCCGGCGTGTCGTCGGTCAAGACGACGGTCACCGCTTCCGTCCCGGTCGTGCTGTAAAGATGGCTCCCCGTGACGGTCAGCGTGCCGCTGGAAAGACTGACCGTGCCGGTGCTGCTGTTGCCGTCGCC
>DATLUO010000010.1 GCA_035533075.1 Pirellulales bacterium
GCTCGGTGACCACGGCCTCGCGCGTGGTGGCCGCGGGCGACGAGCAATTGATTGCCGCGGTGGAGTCGGGGCTGGTTTCCGTCTCCGACGCGGCGGCCATTCTCGACCTGCCCAAGAACGCCCAGCGCGAGGCCGTGGCCGTCGGAACAACTTCCCTGATTGCCGCGAACTGCAAAGCGTGCTCGGCCGCGCTGATGACGCGGCGGCCATCGCGGCCTACGCGTCGGCGAATCCCAGTCCATGGTCCGACCTGGCGTCGGCGCTGGCTGCGGCCGACGCCGGGCAGCAAACCGCTCTGGCCGCGGCCACACTAACCCGAAGCGCAAGCGAGGCACTTGCATCGCCGCGGCGGAGCGGTTTCCGAGGAACTGCCGAATCGGCGCGGCTCTGCCCCAGCCACCGCCATTCCGTTTCTGCTGTTTAGGCGGGTGGTTGTGAAAATTTGGACCGCGGCCAAGTTCAAAACCAGGGTGACGCCCAGGCAAGCGGTTTGACCTCTCGCTGCCAGGGGCTATGCTTTCCGGGCGATGCTGCGCCCGCCACCCCTCATCGCGAAGCCGCGCTAACTTGATGCCAGGTAATAAAACAGAGCTACCGGGAGACTTGCGTCTCCCGCTCGGGCTGATTGTCATGACGATCTGCTGCGCGTCGCCGCCCAGTGCCGCCGCGCAATCGCCGCTCGCGGTGCGACCGTCAACCATCGTCTTCTCGGCACAAACGGTCCCGTCGCCCAGCGGAATTCGCGAGAATTCCGGCACCACGCCCGACGCCGCCCCGACTTCTCACGAAGCCGGCTACCCGTCGGCCAATCCTCCGCGCTGGAGCGTGCTCGCCCGCAGCCTCGAAGACCGGGCGATCGAATATCGGCAATTCGGCCAGGGCGAAACGCAGGTGCTGGTGGTCGGGCCGCTGGGGGGCGACGAAACCGCGGCGCTGGCGCTCGTCGAGCAGCTCGCCGAGCACCTGGAACGCTTTCCGCGGGGCGTGAGCGGCGTGCGCGTGACACTGGTCCGCGACCCCAACCCCGACGGCCGGCTGCGCCGCTCGCCGCTGAACGCGCGCGGTGTGCGGCTCGACCGCAACTTTGCCACGCGCGGATGGCATAAACTGCCATCCGGCAGCATCTGGTTGAGCGGCCGAGAGCCCGATAGCGAAGCCGAAACACGTGCATTGGCCGATCTCATCAGCGACCTGCGGCCCGACCGCGTCATGATTCTCGCGGCCACGCGCCGCAACGCCGAGCTGGTCTACGCTGGACCGGCGGACGAGCCGGCCCGCGAGTTCGCCAAAGCGAGCGGGCTGCGGCCGGTTCCCCTCAACGCCGCCGCGGAGCAAGGCTCGTTGGCCGTTTACACGGGCATCGACCGCAAGCTGCCGACCTTGGTGGTTCGCGTGCCCGCCGCGCTGCGCGGCGATCAACTATGGTCTATGTACAAACGTGCGCTGCTCGCCGCCCTCAGCGACGGTAACACAGCCGCGGTGCCGGTGCGCCGGGACGGCGAGAAAGCGGCAGGTCCGCCCGCACCGACGGGCAACGCCTTTGCCCGGCGCGCCGACGCGCCACGTGCAACCGCGGTGTTGGCGACCACGAAGCGCCCGCCCCAACAGGAATCGAGCGGGCCGGCAACAGGCCCGCGGACGCTCACCGCCGACGAGCTTCAATCCGGCGGCGAGTTGATGCCCATCGTGCGTTCAACGGCGCAGGCCACACAGCCAACTCCACGCATCAGAAAGCCAGCCGTGCCCAGGACGCCGGTCGCGCCTTTGCGCCGTCAATTCGGGCCGGTATCGCCGCAGGGCACGATCGTGGCACCCACCTTGTCTTTTTCGCAATCTGGGCCGGCGCGGAGCGGCCTTCCCAGGCCATCGTCTGGCTCCGACGGCCTGGGAAGGTCGGCCCACGGCAAGTTTCCGTCCGCCGCTTTATTTCGCTCGAACACGAGCGGCGCCCATTCTTCGGTTCCCTCGATGGCCCCGCCTCCGGAAGCATCGCCGATGCGATCGAACGTCATCGAGCGATTGCCGACGGTCGACGCGGCCTCCTCGCCGCGGCAGACGTTGCCGCAACCGATCCCGTTCTATCCGGAAACGGGCTCCTGACCTTCGTTCTTGTATCTGCACCGCGTGCAACTGGAATCGTCGATCCGGCTACAGCCGGGCTTCTCGATCGTGGCTTTAGCCATTGCGGGGCGACACGGTTTCGCGAGGGCGAATGATTATGAATCGAAGATTTCGCGCAGATCCGGGAGTGCGCCACCGGATCGCGGTGCAGGTCTTCATAGCGCAGCACCAGCAGCGGAAACTCGGCATGCTCGATCCAGGAGGTGACATGCGCGCTCCGCGACCGGGGGCGACACGCTGGGCCAGGTGCTCGCGCTTTGGGAGAGCGACATCGCCGGCCACGATTCGGCGGCGTCGATCGCCGGCGACCTGAGCGACAACCTGGCGATCGACTACAACACGACCAGCGCCAACACGCTGCGCGCCGGCAAGGGTTTTGACGCCTTCTTCGCCACCTACGCCCAAGACAACATCCACGCGCGGCCCGGCGACCTGGTGAACGGCAGCCTCGTGGCCTAGGGCCGCAATAGCCACCTTGTCGGGCGGGCGCTGGTCGGTGTGCTGCAGCGGGCGGAGTGCGACGGCGCATTCGCGCGCTGCCCCGGGCCGACGCCCTCGTCACGCCGGTAGCGGCTCGGTTTTTTTGTTGACTTGCTGCGTGATGAAGTCGATCAGATCCTTCCTAGGCTGGGTCTCGCGGAGCGTTTGGATCTCTGACTCCGTCAGCTTGCTAGCTAGTTGGTCGACGAACAACGGGCCTTCGTCTTTAAAAAGCTTTGTGAGAATTTCCTTCGGCCGCACCTCGGCTAATTCGCGCTGCTCGGGCGAGAGCTTCTTTCCGCTCAGCCGCTCCAATGCCTCAGGAATGGCGAAGAACCACGCCTCGATCTCGGGCACTGCGAAGATTACCTTGTAGGGAACGCCCGCGGTTGCCGAGCGAAGAAGCTCCTCCAAAGTCCTAATTCGCTGTTCGACGGCGTCTTTCTCCGTCACCTCCGTGTCGGCGACCAGGGCGATTGGCCTTCCCTTCGTCACCATGAGTGAGCGGGCTTTAGACGAAATGTTGGATCGTCCACCGACGATAACGATGGTTGTCTCCGGCACGATCTCGGCCGGGAGAAGCCGTCGGAAGAAGGCCGCATCCGAGTTCCCTTCCACCAAGAGGTAAACTTTCATACGATCGCTCCTGTCGTGACGTCAAAGTCGACCATGCCGTGGTCCACGCACATGCGATATTTCATCTCGCAGAGCTCGCAGATGTTCTGCTGGTTTAAAGCGTACTCGACCTCGTCTCCGGTCCAGAGAAGAATCGACTGAGGTAACGCAAAGTGCGCCAGTTGTCTAGCTGGATCCGTGAACCCGTGCGAGCTGAACACCATGCCGAACGTGCCAGCGGGCCGCCGAAGCAATTGGTTCCTCAGCTTAGCGATCGGAGCGATCGCAATGTCGCCGTTCTCGTCCTTGCTTTCGATCAAGCTGTACAACGCTCCAACTCTTACCGAACCGTCGATCTCCTCAACGATTTCCGTTTGACCATAAAGGGAGACCCCGTAGGGCCATCGAACGACGGCACCATCAAGATCGAATGCCCGAAGCACCAGATACTCGAATGCCTTGCCCGCGCCCCAATCGGGCGTGTCCCGGACCTTAACCGCATCCCAAAGCGCAAGCAAGTCTGGCCATCCAAGGGCTAGGATCTTCCTTTCGTATTCTTCTCGGGTGGGCACGACGTTCGTCTCTCGCGGCAAATCGACGACACATCGACAGGTTAGCACGACCTGCGGCCAATTGGCAACTGAAACCAACCAAGGGTAGCGAGCCAGCCTCGCGGTCGAATTCCAGATACACCGCGCCGTTCGTGCAGCACAATAACGTATCGTGTAAGCGCCCGTGGGCGATCGCTCGCGAAACCGGTAGAATAATCCTTGCAGGGTATTCTCGGTTGAAGGGCTACAATGTGCGGCATCGTGGGAATGTTTTCGCCGACGGGTGCGGTCGGCTCTGAAGAGTTGCATCGCGCCACCCAACGGCTGACCCACCGGGGCCCGGATGGTCAACGCACCTGGATGGACCCCGACCATCGCGTCGGCCTGGGCCACGCGCGGCTGAGCATCATCGACCTGGCGGCCGGGAACCAGCCGATTGCCAGCGAGGACGGGCGCCTGCAAATCGTCGTCAACGGGGAGTTCTACGACTTCGAGCGCATCCAGGACGAGCTGACCCGGCGCGGCCATCGGCTCCAGACCCGGTCGAACAGCGAGATCGCCCTGCACCTGTACGAAGAGCTCGGCAGCGGCTGTCTGGAGCGGCTCCGCAGCGAGTTCGCCTTCATCCTCTGGGACGGCGCTCTACTTGTGGGCGAAAGTGGTGCTGCCGAATTATGTGTTGGCGTTTCTGGGCGACCGCATGGAGATGGCGCACTCCATCGAGGGTCGGCTGCCGTTCCTGGACCACCACGTCGTGGAGCTGGCCCGCGACCTGCCGCTTGACCAGAAGATCCGCCGAACGGTCGAGAAACACGTGTTGCGCGAGGCCGCCCGTCCGGTCCTGTCGGCGACCGTGTACGCCCGGCAAAAGCACCCGTTCACCACCCCCCCGGCTGCCCTGAACCCCGACGGCCGGCTCTACCAGCTCATGCAGGATACGCTGCGCGGGCCGACCCTGGACGCGCTGCCGTTCTTCGACCGATCGCGAGTCGTGGCGCTGCTCGATCAGCTTCCCACTATGGACGACGGCCTGCGGACCGCCTACGACATGCCGCTGATGGTCCTGCTGAGCACTTGCGTGATCCAGGAACGGATCGTTTCACCGGTCTGAGCACGACTCCGGCCGAAAGCTCAATCGGCGTCCCGGTCGAGCGTGATCTGATGGAGAAACGGCGATCGACCAGGAATACTGGGTAGATATGGCGCTCGAAACTTTCGGCCTGCTGTTTGGCGGGGCCACCGCGTTTCCGCGGGCGAAGGGAGTTTGGCGCGACGACGAGATCGGCGGCGTGCTCGTCGAGGATCAGCCCGTCGTGGTTCATTGTTACACCACCCCGGCCGACATCGCCGATGCGGATCGTCTAAGCCGGCTTGGAAGTTTCTGCCGACGATTGGGGCGCGAGGCCCGTCAAGGCGAAGTTGGGCTCGTGATCGGCGACGAGTATCTCGCATTTCGTGATTTTGCGAAGGAGTAATTCATGAGCACACGCTTGGACATGGGGCGCATTGCGAAAGAGTTGGGAGCGGAGCGGCGCGGCAAGATGTCGCCGCGCGCGGGCTTTTTCGGGGCCGTCGAGGCCGGTGCCAGCCCGACGATGTGAAAGACTGTGCTATGTCTTTTCGTTCATTGACCGGCCAACAGGACATCGTAGGGGCCAATCATCTGCCCTTGCGATTCGAGCTGTGCTCGAATCCGCGCTGCCTCCTTTGCTGCCCGAGAGTCAAAGGCTAACTCATTGACCGTGGCCAGAAGCCGCTCCACTTTTGATCGTTCGTGCGTTGCATCGGCGCACTTTTCGATCCCCGTGTAAAGCTCATAAACTGTGATCGTGGAAACCACGCATGCGGCCGGAGCCACGGCCGACAACCGGGCGACCACCGACGGATGGTTTTTCATCGCGGCAATGCAAGTGTTTGTATCGAGCAAGTACTGCATTGTCGAGCGAATACTGAGCGACGCGGACCGTCAGTCAAGCGACGCTACGGGCGGCATCTGCCCCTGAGGTTCGTCAATCCGTAGCCCGGGCATCCAGGCGAAGTGGCGGCGGTTGCCGGTGACGAGCACCAGGTCATGCACTAGCGCCGTCGCCCCGATGAGAAGAACCGCATCAGTGCGAGGGTGGCCACCCTGCCGGGCTTCGGACCAGAGCAGCGCCGCCTGATCGAATACTATTCTGTCGATCGGCAGAACCAGCGAGTGGGCGCTGAACACGTCGAACTTAGCGAGTTGGCGCGTGGCCCGCTTGTCGACGTATCCACGTCGAACCTCAAAACGGGTGAATTCGGAAAACGTGAATTGCGCGTACTGCTTCAGGTATAGCTTCGCCTTGGCCGTGACCGCGGCATTGCGACGCTTCAGGAATTCCGAGAGCGTGTCGGTGTCGAGCAGTGACGCGTCCATATCCTAAGAGACATCGCGGCTCGAATGCGTGCGGACGATGGCCGCGTCGAGATTGTCGATTTCGCTGTCTGAAAGGCCCTCGTACACGTCGCACCACGCCGGCGATTCATCGTCCGCGGTCCCAGCCGCCGGCTCCTCGACGCCAGAGTTCATCACTTGAATCACGAGCCGCTGGCATTCGCGCAGTGGGTGGCCCACTACCCGCTCCAGGGCGGAGCGGTCGGACTGGTCAAGGTCTCGGACATCGCGGACGAGAGTTTCCATATCGCCATTCTACAGAGACATCTTCGCTGCCGCCACGCCATCGAGTCTGCTAGAATCACTCCGTTCTCGGAATCGTTGCGCTTGACCCATGAAAACCTGCCCGGCCTGCTCCGCAGAAAAACAAAGCTGATAGCAAGTTCTGCTCAGCCTGCGGCGGCCTGCTCGTGCGGGGGCCAGAGGCGACGGTCGATCACAACCCTGCGAAGAACGCCTGCGTGTCCGCGTCGATTTCCGACCCTCATTCGTCGGCTCATGGCCGCTTCCTGCCGGGAACTAAAATCTGCGGCCGCTACCCAATCGTGTCGCTCGCCGGCCTCAGGCGGCATGGGCAAGGTCTATCGCGCCGATTGCCGGGGCCCGGCGCGCATCACCGACTTCGCCCTGGCACGCCCATTTGCCTGCATCGCTGAGTTCGCTATCATTGATCGGAGTTCTTGCTCAGAAAGGGGATCTGCATGCATCCGCAAACTACTGCCTCGGAATGGCCGGTCCTTGGCCGGGATGATCCGCCCCTGGATATAGACCGTGAAGAGGCGGTCTTCGCCCGTGAACGCGACCGATTGGTTCGCGACCATTGCGGCAAACTTGCGTTGATCCACGATGATGAATTCGTGGGCGTGTTTGATAATCTTGATGACGCCATTCACGAAGCGGTATGCCGCTTCGGTTTGACCAAGGTAGTCATCAAAGAGATCACGGCGTCCGACGCGGCCGAGCACATCTCCCATGTGGATATCAATCATCCCTCCTTCAAGCGGCTCGGTTGAGCCATGGGAACTTTCACTACCCAGGTGGATGATCACTGGATCATGCCTGCGGCCGTTTCGCAAGTCCTCGGTCAACAGCGCGAGTTTCGGATCCTCCGCCGACCGATTCCTCGGCCGGTGCCGGTTCAGCTCATCGTGGACTCGGGGTCAAAACGCACCAGCCTTATCCCGGAAGTAATTCGCCAACTCCAACCGTATGCGGCCGGCAAAGTTCGCGTCGAGACAAGCCTGGCCGTAGGTGAATCACAATTGTTTTGGATACGATTCGAGTTTCCAACGAGTTCCCTGCAACCGATTGCTCAGGTTGCGGCGGCGCGGTTGGAGTTACCGCGTTCCTTGGCTGGGTTCCATGGCATCATCGGCCGAGATGTGCTCCGACAATGGGATTGGGTGCTCTTCCGCGGGCGGCGCCGGTATTTTACGGTGCGAGATTCGGTGCCGTGGTTTTTTGCGCTGGCTTGGGTAGATCCCACGCGGGGCGGCGCCGTCCTTGGCCGTCATTCCGTTCATGAACATGAACGCCGGGGAGGATTGCCAACGCTTCGGACGGAACACCATGAAACTCGCCCATGACGAATTGGAGTTTCTGGCTGCCTGGGCGCGCGAGGAATGGGAGCCTGCGTGTTACGAGCTGCCTGCCCATCGCCTGCAATTGGCTCACGGCGTCGCCGGCGCCCATTTGATCGCGCTCATCAAGGCCTGGACGGAAGGCGAAGGCGAGAAGGATCAAGAGATTCTTGCGGCCGCCGTCAACGCTCAACCTCGTTGGCCCTGGCCCACGACTGACAACTTCGCGGGTCATCTGACAGAAGCAAACGCTTGACCGATGAAAACCTGCCCCGCCTGCTCCGCCGAAAACAACGCTGAAGGCAAGTTCTGCTCGGCTTGCGGCGGCGTGCTCGCGCCGGGGCCGGCGGGCCAACCGGCGCACCAGAGCGGCTCGATCGACCAGTTGCATCGAGCGCACGCGGCATCATTGCCGCGCCGGCCGGCCGAACTGGTGGCCGATCTCGACCCGGCCGTCGAACGCGCGATACGGCACTCCCTCCAAAAAGACCCCCGCCAGCGTCCCGCTTCCGCGCGGGCCGTGGCCGAGGCGCTGGTTGCACGCGAAACCCCGTCGCCAGCACAGCCACCGCCCGAATCATCACCGGAAGGCCAGCCGTCCTTGGCGGTCCTGCCGTTCGTGAACATGAACGCCGACCACGAGAACGAGTTTCTCAGCGACGGCATCAGCGAGGACCTGATCATGGCCCTCTCGCGGCTGAAAGACCTGCGCGTGCCGGCACGCACGTCGTCGTTCGCCTTCAAGGGGAAGAACGAGGACATCCGCCGCATCGGGCAGTTGCTCAACGTGGAGACGGTGCTGGAAGGCAGCGTGCGCAAGTCGGGCAACCGCCTGCGCGTGACCGCCCAGCTCGTGAAGGTGCGCGACGGCTTCCATCTCTGGAGCGAGCGCTACGACCGCGAGATG
>DATLUO010000011.1 GCA_035533075.1 Pirellulales bacterium
GAACTCGGTACGCGGGCCCCGTACACCAACCCGAAGCGCCAGCGAGGAACGTGAAAAGGCGGCAAAACCTCGCTTGCGCTTCGGGTTAGTGTGAAAATGGGAACGGGTTCGGCGAAGCTTTACCCGGCTTGCCGCGCAACACAAATCAGACCAAGCGCTTACGTCGATCATGCTGGGCCACTCCGCGCCACGCACGGGCGTGTCGAAGACTCCCAGCCTTTTTCGACGGGGCAATACGTCGCGTTCAAGCGGTTACATAGTCAGAGGGCCTGGCCCCAGCCGCCGTTGCGTCCGTCAGCGTTTCGCCGGCTCTCCTACCGGCTCCAGGTGCGCCTTGCGGAGGGGGTTGCGACGCGTCTTGGCCGCCAGCGAAAAGTGGACCGGCCGGCGGGTCGCCGAGTGCCGCGTGTCCGTCGCCGCGACATGAAGCGCCCGTTCGCACAGGTCGTGGTCGAGCATCTTTTGATGATCGTGGGCCACGCCGGGCACAATCACAAGCTGCCAATTGAACTTCCAGCCGTTTTCCAACGCCAGGTGTCTGGCCGCTCTGAAGGCGTTCGCGGAGCGCTGCCGGCGATTGGCGCCTTGCAGCTCGGCACTGTCGGTGACGTCGAGAAACTCGTCCCGCTCGCAATCCTCTTCCGCGATGTAGAGTGTCAGCGGCTGGGCCAGAAATCGTGACAAGGCCGCGTCGTCGCTCACTTCTTCCGGCAACCCGCCGAAGCCGTAAGGATACGGCAATTCGCGCGACGGGAAGAGCAGAGCGCCCGGATTCGAGACCACGATCCGCTGAGCATCGCTCGTGATAAAGCCGGCCATCCGCACCAGGAACTGAGCGCCGCCGGAGTGCCCGAACAGATAATAGGGCATGTCGGGCCGGTCCTCGCGGCGCCGCATTTCGTTAATCAGTTCGAGCAAGAGCTGCCAGGTCCAAGCGTCGCGCGGCGCGAGCCGGCCCTCGTCCAGCAGGCCCCCGGCCTGGTAGCGTTCATAGGGAAAATCGTCGGTCGGGAACAGCGGGGCCACGACCAGGGCACCCAGCCGGTCGGCCAGCGACCGAGCGTGATCGCGATACTCGTCGGCGTTGCGCAACATGCCGTGGCAGACCACGATCATCGGCCCGCCGTCGAACGTCTCCGGCTTGTACGTGAAAACTTCGATTCGGGCACGACCCGCCTCGACAAACGAGCTGGAACATCCTTGAGGAACTTCACCCGGCGTCGCCAGCATCAAGCAGGCGGCCACGAAAAGACCCATCTTTGCATCCTTGCACGGACTGGGAATCGTCAACTGCGACGTATCGGAAGCGGCGGTTTATAGCCGACCGTCCGGGGCGGGTCGATAGCGGCTGCGGCAAAGGACGCGGAGGTGCCAGATTGGGACCGCTGGGCAGCCAAGGAAAGGGTTCAGGGTTCAGGGTTCAGGGTTCAGGGTTCAGGGTTCAGGGTTCAGGGTTCAGGGTTCAGGGTTCAGAAGTACTTGAGGTTTGCCCGACGCCTGATGCCCGATTCCTCTTACTGCCAGCCGCTTCCTCTTTCCACGCTCGCTCCCTGCCGCTACAATCCGCCGCCCATTTCTTCAGGCCGGGCGGCGCGAGACAGCCCTCCGCTGAAGCACCACCGGGACGTCACAACGTGAGTAATAAAAGCGGCGCCGCGTCGCTTCGACCAGGCAGTTTTGGCAGGGAGGTCCATGTCCGCCGATCACGCTAGCGCGCCGCGGCCGTCGTTGTTGGCGGGCCCGCTCAATCTGGCGACGCGCATCGCGCTGCGCTACCCGGCCGCCACGCTGGCCCTGGCCGTCGCCCTGACCGTCGTGTCGGTGGTCTACACCTGGCAGCATCTCGGCTATCGGACGAGCCGCCTCGATCTGCTCAATCCGGAAAGCGATTACAACCGGCTGTGGATCGACTACATCAACGAGTTCGGCGACGAAGACGACGCCGTGGTGGTCGTCGAAGGCCCCAGCCGCGAGCACCTGGTGCCGGTGCTCGAAGAAATCTCCACCATGCTGGCCCGCGAAGACCGGCTGTTCCACGCCGTGCTGCACGGCGTCGATCTGGGAAAGATCCGCGCCAAGGGGCTGCACTATCTCTCGCAAGAAGAACTGCACGGCATCGAGCAGTTTCTGGACAGTGTCAGCCCGATCATCGACCAGGGGAACTGGTCGCGGCTGAATCTTGGCCGCCTGCTCACGGGCATGAACGAACGGCTGGAGGCGGCCGCGGCCCATCCTCAGGCCGTCGATCCGGCTCTCGCTCGCCACGAGGCCGAACGCTTGACCGACTGCCTGCTGGCCACGCTCACGCAAAAAGCCCGTTATCAGTCGCCCTGGCCCGAAATGCCGCAGTCGTTCGCCACGCTCAGCGAGTTGAACGCCGAATACCTGCTCACCAAAGACGGCACGCTGGGCTTCGTCTTGCTGCGGCTGGCCCAGGACCCCAACGGATTTGCCCGCAACAGTCAGGCCGTCGATGCCCTGCGGACCATGATCGCCCAAATCAATGCCGGGCACCCCGACATCAAGATCGGCCTCACCGGACTGCCGGTGATGGAAAACGACGAGATGCGTTCCAGCGAAACCTCGATGTATTGGTCGAGCCTGCTCTCGCTGGTGGGCGTGGCCTGCTTGTTCGTGGCCGGGTTCGGGGGCATACGACACGCCTTGCTGGCCAACGCGGTGCTGATGGTCGGCATCGCCTGGTCGTTCGGCTATTTGACCTATGCCATCGGCCACCTCAACATTCTCAGCATGTCGTTCACCGTCACGCTGATCGGCATCGGCATCGACTACGGCGTCTATTATGTGGCCCGCTACCTGCAGCTTCGGGCGACCGTTTCGTCGTGCAAAGAGGCCCTGCTGCAAACCACGCACGCCGTCGGGCCGGCCATTCTCACGGGGGCCATCACCACCGCCATCGCCTTCTTCGCGGCGTCGTTCACCGATTTTACCGGCATTGCCGAGCTGGGCACCATCGCCGGCGGCGGAATCCTGTTGTGCGCCGTGGCGGAACTGCTGGTGCTGCCGGCCCTCATTGCCTTGGTCGACCGCAGCGGGCTGGGGATGCGCATTCCCGAACCGCTGGCGGTCCATACGTGGATCGCGCCGCTGTTGAAACGCCCGAAGCTCCTGCTGGCCTCGACGGCGGCCTTTACACTGGTCGTGGCCATGGGCATCGAGCACCTGTGGTACGACCACAACCTGCTCAACCTGCAGGCCGAGGGGTTGGAAAGCGTCGAGCTGGAGCAAAAGCTGCTGTCGGAGTCGAACCAGAGCGTCTGGTATGCCCTTTCGATTGCCGAAGACCGCGATGCGCTCTTGGCCCGCAAAGAGGCGATGCTCGAGCTTCCCAGCGTCGAACGCGTGGAAGACATCGTTTCGCTCTTGCCCAAAGACCACGAGATCAAGCAGCCGATGATCAAGCGCATTCAAGAGCGGCTGAAGGATCTCGACGAGCGGCCGCAGGCGATTCCGGTCGATCGGCCGGAGTACATCGGCCGCGTGCTGGCCCACACGCAGCAGTTGCTGGATGCAAGCCCCGAAGGCCGCGCGGGTGCCCGCGAGGTCGGGCAGATCCGCGACCGTCTGCGCCGTTTAGTGCCGATCGATTACAATCAATGGCTGTTGCAATTTCAGCAGAACATGGCAGGCGACTTGTTGAGCCGCTTGCACATTCTGCGGAGTATGGCCAATCCGGAAAAGCCGGAGTTGAGCGACCTGCCCGAAAGCCTCACGCAGCGGTTCGTCGGCAACCACGGCCACCACCTGCTGAAGATTTACGGCCGCGGCAACATCTGGGACATGGACGCTCTGGAGCGGTTCGTGAAAGAGGTGCGCTCCGTCGATCCGCGGGCCACCGGCAATCCGCTGCAGGCTTACGAGGCGTCGCTGGAAATGAAGTCGAGCTACGAAGAGGCGGCCCTCTATGCCCTGCTGGTGATCATGGTCGTGCTGGTCATCGACTTGCGCAGCGTGCGCTTTGCGATTCTGGCCGCCTTGCCGTTGGGCCTGGGCGTGCTGCAAACGTTCGGCCTGTTGGGCATTTTGGAGATTCCGCTCAACCCGGCCAACATGATCGCCCTGCCGTTGATCCTGGGCATCGGCGTCGACTACGGCGTGCATCTGATCCACGAATATCGCGAACAGACGGGCCCTTATCGCATGTCGCCGGCGACGGCGGTGGCCGTGCTGGTCGATGGCTTGACGACGGTCGTGGGTTTCGGCTCGCTGATGATCGCCAGCCATCGCGGGCTGCAAAGCCTGGGTCGAGTGCTGACGCTGGGCGTGAGCTGCTGCATGTTCACGTCGATGATCATGTTGCCGGCGCTTTTGGTATTGATGTCGCGCAACCGCCGTGCCGCGCCGGAGGAACCGGAGGTCGGGCCGCCGGCCAGGCTATCGCCGCGGCGGCGCGTGGACGCGCCGGAGCACCCCGGCACGGGTCCGCATGCGGCGCCGCGCCGCGTGCCAAGTCCGGCGTCGAATTCGGGCAACCGGTAGTCGGCGCCGCCCAGGCGAGTCCCGGCGCGCCGGGATGCCGCCGAACAGTCAAACGTAAACCGTAAACTTTAGTCGGTTTTCGCGGGTGCCTGAAAAGCGGGCAGCGCCCTAGAGGCTTTGCAGAACCTTGAGCGCATCGCGGGCCGGTTACTTCTTTGGGTGGACCCATTCCTGCGGTTGTTCGGATACTTGCTGGAGCGTCTTCGTTCCATTCGGCAGCGTGATTAGCCTAGCGGGACCGAAAAGGGGATAGACCCTAACGGCATCCTCTCGCTTTGCAGCCGCTTCGGCTGCTAGCCGGCGCCGCTCTCGCTCAAAGTGAATTCCGCCAAAGAACGCGGCCACGACCAGCATGGCCACCAGCAACGCTCGCAAGCTGAACTGAAATCGTCGGGGCATGGGGGTAGCTTAACGGGTTTCGGGCACCGTTCGCCAGTCTGAACCAGCAGGAACCGCAGCGAGAATTGGAGGCGCCCCCGCGTATTATTGCTCTTGTTCATCCGCCTGCTCAGCAAAAAACGTCGCTTGCGACTTCGGACCTTCTTGCTTTGGCGCTGGCCACTGCTCGACAATCGCTGGCGCTTTGCTAGCAACGCAGCCGTTAGGGCACTACCGCTCTTCCTGCACTGGAGACGGGAACGTATCATTGATGGTATGACGACCTCGATTCCCGCTCCTCCAGGCACGATTTTGAGCCCCGCGGACTACATTGTGAAAACCCCCGGCACCTGCGGCGGGCAACCGCGGATTGCCGGCACGCGCATCAAGGTCAAGCACGTCTACACTTGGGTCGAACGCATGGGCATGGCCCCAGCCCAGGTGGTTGCCGACCATCCGCACCTGACGATGGCCCAAATCTACGCTGCGCTGGCCTACTACTGGTCGCATCGCGACGAAATCCAGCAGGACATCGAGAACGAAGAGAAACTGGCCTCCGAGCTGCGGGCCAAGGCGGGACCGTCCAAGATCCAGGAAAGGCTGGCCGATCTCGATGCTGCTTGACGAAAAAGGACCGCTATGATTCCCGCTCGCTGTCCAGGCCCTTTTCCACGGCGGGAGTTTTTGCGCCTCGGCACGCTCGCGCTGGGCGGCCTGGGCCTGAGCGACATTCTGTTAGCCCGCGCCGCGGCCGGGCAGGCGCCGCTTGATACCTCGGTGATTCTCTTCTGGATGTGGGGCGGGCCGAGCCAGTTGGAGACCTATGATCTCAAGTCCGACGCGCCGAGCGAATACCGCGGGCCTTTCCGGCCGATCGCGACGAACGTGCCCGGCCTCGATATCTGCGAGCTGTTTCCGCGGCAGGCCCGGCTGGCCGACAAGTTTTCGCTGGTCCGCTCGCTGCACCACGAGATGTCGTCGCACAACGACGGCTCGATCGAGCTGCTGACCGGCAAGACTCCGGCCAAGGCCGACCCGACTTCGACGGCCAAGTCGGAACATCCCGACTTCGGCATGGTGGCCAGCAAGTTGCTCGGCGTTCGCCGCAGTGGAATGCCGCCGTATATCGGCATTCCGCGGCAGCCGTTCATGACGCAGCCCACCTACCTCGGCCTGAGCCACAAGGCGTACGAGGCGGGCGATCCCTCCGTCGCGAACTACCGGCCGCAGAACCTCTCGATCGCCGCCGGCCTCGACGGCAGCCGGCTCGGCGATCGTCGCGGCCTGGTCGAGCAGTTCGACCGTTATCGGCGCGATCTCGACCTCAACGGCTCGCTGGAGGCGACCGGCGACTTCCGCCGCCGGGCGTTCGAGCTGCTGTTGACCAGCCAAGTCGTTCGGGCATTCGACCTGGAGCGGGAGCCGCCCCAAGTGCGCGATCGCTATGGCCGCCACCTGTGGGGCCAAAGCTGCCTCTTGGCCCGGCGGCTGGCCGAGGCCGGCTCGGCGGTGATCACCATCGACGCGCTGGCGCCCAAGGCCGGCATGCCGCTCTACTTCAGTTGGGACGACCACGCCAACGCCCAGCCCGGCTGGGACATGGTCACGGGCATGCGGTTGCGCGCCGAGTACATGGACCCCGCACTTTCGGCGCTGATCGAAGACATCTACGCTCGCGGCCTGGACAAAAAGATCTTGGTGGTGGCCTGCGGCGAATTTGGCCGCACGCCGCGCCTGAGCACGGCCAACGGCTGCCTGGGCCGCGACCACTGGCCCGGCGCCATGACGGCGCTGGTTTCCGGCGGCGGCTTGCGGATGGGCCAGGTCGTCGGCGCCACCAACTCGAAGGCCGAGTATCCGACCGAGCGCCCCATGTCGCCGCAGCATCTGCTGGCCACGATCTATCGCCACCTCGGCATCGACCCCCGCGCCTCGCTGGTCGACTTTTTTGGCCGCCCCGTGGCGCTGCTCTCCGAAGGCGAGCCAATCCAGGAGTTGGTTTAAAGCAAAGATGCCGCATTCATGGGCGCAGGAGGCATTCTTCTACCACATCTACCCGCTCGGCCAGTGCGGGGCGGAGGATCGCAACGACTTCCACTCGCCGCCTAACGCCCGCCTGGACCAGCTCCGCGGCTGGATCGACCATCTTCGTTGGCTCGGTGCCGATGCCCTGTACCTCGGCCCCGTGTTCGAATCCACCGCCCACGGCTACGACACGGCCGATTACTACCACGTCGATCGCCGCCTCGGCGCCGACGAAACGCTGGCGGGACTGACGACCGCTTTGCACGCGGCGGGCATCCGCGTCGTTCTCGACGGCGTCTTTCACCACGTCGGCCGCGACTTTTGGGCCTTCCGCGACCTGCGGCAGAACGGCGAGCAGTCGCCCTACCGAGATTGGTTCGCCGGCGTGGACTTTGGCCGCCGCAGCCCCTGCGGCGATGCCTTCGCCTACGATGCCTGGGAAGGGCATTTCGACCTGGTGAAGCTGAACTTGCACCATGCCCATGTGCGGGAGCATCTCTTCGGCGCGGTCCGCTCTTGGGTGGAGCGTTTCCATATCGACGGCCTGCGCCTGGACGTGGCCTACGCTCTCGACCCTGGCTTCGTCCGCGAGCTGGCCGCTTTCTGCCATTCACTACGGCCGGACTATTGGCTGCTGGGCGAGGCGATCCACGGCGATTACCGCCGCCTGGCCGGGCCGGGCTTGCTGGACGCGGCGACCAACTACGAGTGCTACAAGGGCCTCTATTCCAGCCACAACGACCGCAACTACTTCGAGATCGCTCACTCGCTGAATCGCCTGTTTGGCGAAGGCGGCCTGTACCGCGAGCTGACCACCTACAACTTCGCAGATAATCACGACGTCAACCGCGTCGCGAGCACGCTACGGAATCCGGCCCACTTGTACCCGCTGCACCTCTTGCTGTGTACGATGCCGGGCGTGCCGTCCATCTACGCCGGCAGTGAATGGGCAGTGGAAGGCGTGAAAGTGAAGGGCGACGATCGACCACTTCGACCGGCACTGCCCTCGCCGACCGACGCGGCGGCGCGCGGTAGCCATCCCGATCTGGCGCAGGCCATCGCTCGGTTCGCGGCCGTCCGCCGCAACTCGCCGGCGCTCCGGCTGGGCTCCTACCGCCAACTCCACGTTGCGTCTGAGCAGTTCGCGTTCGAGCGCAAGCACATGGGCGAAACTGCGATCGTTGCTGTCAACGCATCCGCGGCACCAGTGCAGATGGAATTCCAGCTTGCTCCACTCGGCAGCCACACGTTCGAGGACCAGTTGGAGCCCGGCAAGGTGTTCGGCGTGCGGCGCAATCGGCTGCGCGTGGAACTGCCGGCGTGCTGGGGCCGGGTACTTTTCGAGCGGCCGTCACTTTCGGCAGAATAGGCATAAGCCAGCGAATTGGCTGAAATGGCCTAGCTCGCCTCGTCGATAATAGCCACAGCGTCGATTGTCAACGTGCTTCCGCGGACTGTGATGCAGCGTCTTTTCGTATGGTTTCTGGCAGCGGGCATTCTCCAGCAAGCAACGCTGGCCCAGGAAGCTGCGCGGCCACCAGCCCCCGCCGTGCAATTTGCGCGTCCAGCCCAGCCTGCCGCGCGCCTCGCGCAGGCGCGGGTTGCTCCCGGCGCAGCGCCATCGATGCCGCGGCCGCTGGCGCTGGCCGACATGGAGGCGTGGGCCCTGCGCAATAATCCGACGATCGCGTCGGCCCAGGCGCTGGTGCGCGAAGAACAGGGTCTTTGGCGCCAAGCGGGGCTCTACCCCAATCCGACGGCGGGGTATGTGCGGACCGATCCCAACCAGTCCCGGCAAAGCGAAACTCAGGGGCTCTTTCTCAGTCAGGAATTTGTGACCGCCAAAAAGCTGCGGCTGGCGCAGGCCGCCGACCGGCAGGATATTGAATGGCGGCGGTGGCAGCTTGACGCGCAGCGCCGCCGCGTGCTCAACGACGTGCGGATTCGGTTCTATGAAGTGCTGGGAGCACAATGGGCCATCCGCGAAACCATGGCGATGGAACGCTTGGCCGCGGAGGGAGTGCGCGCCGTCCAGCGCATGATCGAGGCCCGGCAGGCGACGCGCCCCGACCTGTTGCAGGCCGAGTTGCAGTGGCACGCTTTCCGCATCGCCGTCGCCGACGCCCGTTACCGCCATGCCACGGCCTGGCGGCAGTTGGCGAATGTGGCCGGTGTTCCGCGCTTGCCCCCGACCGACTTGATCGGCGAACTGGAGCGCATTCCGCAGCTCGACTGGGAGACGAGCCTGCGGCGGCTGTTGACGGAGAACCCGGTGCTGCGGTCGCAACGCAATTACATTCAGGCCGCGCGGATCGACGTGCGGCTGGCCCGCGCTCAGGCGGTGCCGAACGTGAACATCCAGATGGTGCTGCAACACGACCAGGTGATGAAGTACAACCAGGTGAGCACGCTGGCCGCCCTCCCCTTGCCGATTTTCAATCGCAATCAGGGCAACATCGACTTCGCGGCGGCCGAGCTGCAGCATCAACAGCGGGAATACCAGCGGATCGAGCTGGCCTTGCAAGACCAGCTTGCCGGCGCCTTCAACGAGTATTTGAGCGCCAAGAACCACGCCGAGGTGTTCCAGCGCGAGATGCTGCCGAGGGCGAAAGAAAACCTCGAACTGACGCTTCGCGGGCAGCAGCTCGGCGAGTTCGACCTGGCCAAGGTCGTCAACGCGCGGCAACAGTTCTTTCAAACGACGCTGGCCTACGTCGATGCCTTGACGGCGCTGCACAAGGTGGCCATCGAAGTGGAGGGCCTGGAGTTGATCGGCGGACTGAACCCCACGGAGATCGGCACCGCTTTGCAGCGTCAGGCGACGGGGCCCGCCGGCACACGCAACGTTCTGTTGCAACAGTTGCAGCAACAGGGGTTGCAGGGCAGCCAGATGTTGCCGGGCGCGATCCAGGGTTCGACGAGATAGTCACGCACGGGTGCTACAATGGAAGTGGTTGCGGATGGCAAAGAAGTACAATCAGGCCGGAGATGATCGTGTTCAAAAATGGACGACAGGTGCTCGTGCTATTGCTGGGCACGCTCTTGCTGTCTGCGGCGGGCGTGGCCTGGTTTCGCCGCGATTTGTGGCAGGACTGGTTGAGCCGTTGGCCGGCGTTCGCGGCGGCGGACAGGGGCGCCGAGGAGATCGCCGACGATGATGACGAACGAGCCTCTGACCGCGTGCGCTTGGCCTCGCCCGATATGGCCCGGCGCATCGGTATCGAAACGGCGCAGGTGACCACCGAACGCCACGCGCATCGGCTGACGGCCAACGCCGAGGCGGCCTATGATGGTCGCCGCTATACCGAGGTGTTGGCCCGTGTGACGGGCATCGTTCATGAAGCTCGGGTCGAACCGAGCCAGGTCGTTGGCGCGGGAGACGTGCTGGCCGTGCTCGACTCGGCCACGGTCGGCAACGCCAAGACCCAGTATCGCACGGCCCGCGCCACCGTCGAACTGGCACAGGCCACCTACGACCGCCTCCGCACGCTGGCCCAGCAGGAGATTGTGGCGGGCAAAAGCGAGCTGGAAGCGCTCACCGCGCTGACGCAGGCGAAAAACAACCTGCTCGACGCCGACCAGAAGCTGCGCAACTTCGGCTTTCACGACGACGACCTGAAGCGGATCGCCGCGGCCCAATCGACCACCAATCGGATCGATGTCGTCGCGCCTATCGGCGGGCACGTGATTCTGTGGGACGCCACGATCGGAGAGGCCGTCGAGCCGACCACGCCGCTGTTCATCCTGGCCGATACCGAGACGATGTGGCTGTGGATCGATGTCTACGAGTCGGACATTGCCTCGGTGAAGATCGGGCAGCCCGTCACCTTCGAAATCTCGGGCGCCGCCGCGCCGCGGTTCGCAGGAACCGTGGCGGCGATCGGCACGGAAGTCGACCGCGTGACGCGTACCACGCGAGTGCGGGCCGAGCTGGCCAATCCCGACGGTCGGCTGCGGGCAAACCAGTTCGGCTTGGCTGAAATCGAAGTCGAGCCTGACCACGAGGCGCTGGTCGTCCCCGCCGACGCGGTGCAGCGCCACGAAGGCGATCAAGAGATGGTCTTTTCACCCGACGGTCCGCAGACGTATCTTCCGCGCCAGATCGTCACCCGCGCGACCGACGACAAGCAGAAGCGGGAGGTCCTTCGCGGCCTCGAAGCCGGCGAGACGGTGGTCACGACCGGGGCGTTTATCTTGCTGTCGGAGCTGCACAAAGAGCGGATTGCCGAAGACGTGGATTGAACATGCTCGACGCACTGATCGGCTTTAGCCTGCGCAACCGATTCATCGTGCTGCTGCTGGCTGCGCTGTTGGTCGCCGTCGGCGTGCGTTCCGCGCTGGTGCTGCCGCTCGACGCCTTTCCCGATACGACGCCCGTGCAGGTGCAGGTCAACGCGGTGGCGCCCGCGCTGGCGGCGGATGAGATCGAGCGGCAAATTGCTTTCCCCGTCGAGCTGGCCCTGGGCGGGCTGAAGGGCCTCGACGAGGTCCGCTCGTCGTCCAAGGCCGGGCTGTGCCAGGTGGTGGCCACGTTCTCCGACGACACCGACATCTATTTCGCGCGGCAGCAGGTCAACGAGCGGTTGGAAGATTTGCAGTTGCCCGATGGGGTCGATCGCCCGATGCTCGGGCCGGTGGCCACGGGGCTGGGCGAAGTTTATCACTATCTGCTCACCAGCGAAATCTACGACCTGATGGAGCTGCGCACGCTGCAAGACTGGGTGGTCCGCCCGCGGCTGCGGCGCGTGCCAGGCGTGGCCGAGATCAGCGCTTGGGGCGGTTTGGCCAAGCAGTTCGAGATACGCTACGACCCCATGAAGCTGGCCAAGTACGGGCTGACCCTCGACGACTTGACGCGCGCCTTGCGCGAGAACAACCAGAACCAAGGCGGCGGCAACATCATCCGCGCCGGCAGCGAAACGCTCGTGCAAGGCATCGGCCGCGCTCGCGACACGCGCGACCTGGCCGCCATCGTCATCGCCGCCCACGACGGCGTTCCCATCCGCGTGCGCGACGTGGCCGAAGCGGCGGTCGGCTACCGCATCCGCCGCGGCGGCGTCACCTACAGCGGCAAAGGCGAAGCCGTGCTGGGCCAGGCCTTCATGCGCATGGGCGAGAACTCGCGGCAGGTGACGATGGCCCTCGACGAGGCCCTCGACGACGTGCGCCACGCGCTGCCGCCGGGCGTCGAGGCCAAGGTCGTCTATCGCCGCACCGACCTGGTGAATCAGGTCCTGCACACGGCCCGGAAAAACCTGTTCGAAGGCGCGGTGCTGGTCATCGCCGTGCTGTTCGCGTTTCTCGGCAATCTACGCGCCGGGCTGATCGTGGCTTCGGTCATCCCGCTGTCGATGCTGTTCGCGGTGACGATGATGGAGCGGGTGGGCATCGCCGGCAGCTTGCTGAGCCTGGGCGCGATCGACTTCGGCCTGGTGGTCGATAGTTCGGTGGTGATGGTCGAAAACTGCGTTCGCCGCCTGGCTCACGATCGGTCCGAACGTTCGCGGCTGGAAGTGATCCGCGAGGCCGCCGTCGAGGTCCGCAAGCCGACCATGTTCGGCGAGCTGATCATCATGATCGTCTATTTGCCGGTGCTCACGCTGGAAGGAATCGAGGGCAAGCTCTTTCGGCCGATGGCCTTGACGGTCGTCTTCGCGCTGTTGGGTTCGATGGTGCTGTCGCTGACCTTGATGCCCGTGCTGGCCTCGTTGGGCTTGCCGCGCCGGCTCCAAGACAAGCCGACCTTCGTCGACCGCTGGTTGCACCGTTTGTTTCAACCGCTGCTGCGGAGCGGCCTGCGGTTTCCCAAGACCACGTTGGTCGGAGTCGCGGCGGTGACCGTGGCGGCCACGGTCTTGGGCCTGCAGCTCGGCTCGGAGTTCATTCCCAAACTGCGCGAGGGCACGATCGTCATCACCACGATCCGCATGCCCGGCATCAGCTTGCAGGAATCGGTGCGCTACGGCCTGAAGATCGAGCGGATGCTGCTCGACGAGTTCCCCGATGAAATCGAACAGGTGGCGAGCTGGGCCGGCGCTCCGGAGGTCGCCACCGACCAGATGGGGCCGGAAGTGACCGACATCTTCGTGATCCTCAAGCCGCGCAGCCAATGGCGTCGGGCAAGCACGCAGGAAGAACTGGTGACGGCCATGAGCCGCGTGACCGACACGCTGCCCGGTATGCGGTCGGTTTATACCCAGCCGATCGAAATGCGGATCAACGAGATGGACGCCGGCATCCGCACCGACATCGGCATCAAGATTTTCGGCGACGATCTCGACACGCTCGTCGAACTGGGCGAGCAAGTGGCGGCCGCGGTCAAAGAGGTGCCCGGCGCGGCCGACGTGGGCGCCGAGGAGATCACGGGCATGCCGATGCTGCGGGTGTCGATCGACCGCGACGCGCTCTCGCGCTACGGCGTGGCCGGACGGCAAGTGCTCGAGGCCGTCGGCACGGTGGGCGGTATCGAGGTCGGAGAGATTCTGGAGCCGGAGCGGCGGTTTCCGCTGGTCGTGCGTCTGCCGCCGGACCAGCGCGACGATGCCGACCGGTTGCGCAACATTCTTATTCCGACCGCGGCCGGCGAGCGGCTGCCGCTGGTGCAGCTTGTCAACTTGCAGCGGACCGCCGGCCCGGCGACCATTCTTCGCGAATGGGGCCTGCGCCGGATTGTCGTGCAGGCCAACATCCGCGGGCGCGACATGGCGTCGTTCGTCGCGGAGACGCGGCGGCGCGTGGCGTCGCAGGTGAGTCTGCCGAGCGGCTATACCGTCGAGTTCGGCGGCCAGTTCAAGAACCTGATTCGTGCCGAGCGGCGCCTGTGGCTCATCGTGCCGACGGCGCTGCTGCTGATTCTGAGCCTGCTTTATATCACGTTCTATTCTTTGCGCGACGCGCTGATGATCTTCAGCGGCGTGTTGTTCGCGCGGGTGGGCGGCGTGATCGGGTTGTGGGTGATGGACTTGCCGTTCACGATTTCGGCGGGCGTCGGGTTCGTCGCCTTGGCGGGCGCGTCGATGCTCGAAGGGCTGGTGTTGGTGAGTGCCATTCGCGAGCGAATGGCGCGCGGAGCGACGAAGCGCGAGGCCATCGAAGACGCTCGTCTCACGCGTTTGCGGCCGGTGCTGATGACCGGGCTGGTCGCCGCCTTGGGATTTGTTCCCATGATGCTTTCGACCGACGTCGGCTCCGAGGTGCAGCGACCGCTGGCCACGGTCGTGGTGTTCGGCATTGCTTGCGACACGTTTCTGACGATGCTGGCGCTGCCCGTTCTGTACCTGCTGTTTGGCAAAGGGCCTGCCGCGACGGAAGCCAATGCGTAGGGTGGGACTGGCCTGCGCAAAAACTCGCGGCCGGCGAGCATGCCCTAACGCCAGTTTTGTTCCGACCGGATGCCGCCCGCTTGCCGGGCGGAGGTGTACGGTCTCACCCGAGCGCAGGCGACACGTTTGTCGCGTCCCACGAGGTGCGCGGCCAATCCTCTGTAGGGCATCCCGGCGCGCCGGGATGCCGTTCCGCCGAATTGAGCGATTCGGTCTTTGAGCACTTTGAGCGCTGGCTGCACTGCTCGGCTGGCGCGTGCGGGCAAACGCGCCGCGCGCGGCGCGCTGCTTAACAAAAGCGACACGCGCGCGTCGCTTTTGTTTGGGCGCCGTCGCGGACGCGGGTGCGGCGTCGCCAGCCTGATCGCCGTAAATGCGTTCGCTGACTAGGTTTGCGACGTTAGGCATGTAAAGCTTCGCCGAACCCGTTCCCATTTTCACACTAACCCGAAGCGCAAGCGAGGTTTGCCGCCTTTTCACGTTCCTCGCTGGCGCTTCGGGTTGGTGTTCGTGCCTGCGTACCGGGTTCGGCGAAGCTTTACTTAGGCATGACTTTCGTCACCACCTCCGAGCGCGTCGGAAAGGAAAAGGAGCCTGGCCGAAGCCTCGAGAGGGGCCGGGAAGTGGGCCCGTCGGCGGAGAATGAGGTGGCGTTGGAGCTTCGATTCGCCGCCGCGGGGCTGACGCTCATGCCCGAAGTCCGGCAGATCCAAGATGCGGATGGCAATTATACCACACGGGGCGGTCGCTGAGACAACGTCCGCGGATCGTTGGAGCCGCGTGACTTTGGGCGGCCAATGCTTTAAGATCGCGTCTTACGGCGTCCAGCGGTAGTTTTCAAGGATGGCCACGGTTCAACCCAGCTTGTTCAGCCCCCGAAAACGCGCGCCGTCCCAGGAGCGGGCGGTTGTCGATGTGCTTGCGCTCACTCGCGTCAAAGGCCTAGGCGACGACGGTCTGGCGAGGCTGCTGGCCCAACTGCGGCGCGAAGGCGGCGAGCCACGCGACGCTTTGCAGGCGTCCGACTCGCACCTCTGCGAGCATTTTTCTCTTCGGTCCGAAGCGGCCCAGGTCATCAGCCGCGAAGCGCAACGCCTGAGCGTCGAGGCCCAGCAACTTTATCAAAAGGCGCAGTCACTGGGCGTGAGCGTGCTTCTGCCGGGGACTGCGGAATACCCGGAACGGCTCGAATCGTTTTACGACTCGGCCCCGCCCGTGCTGTACCTGTTTGGCAACCGCGATCTGCTGAGCTCGCCATGCTTCGCGGTCGTCAATTCCGCGGCGCCGGCCTCTCAATCGCTGGCCTACACATTCGGCATCGCCAGCCGGTTGGCCGAAGCCGGCCGCACGCTTCTAACGAGCCCCGAAAGCCCGTCGTACAATCTGGTTGGCCTGAGCGGCAAGCTTGCCGGCGCTCGCATGGTGGTGACTCTGCACCGCGGCCTGTTCGATTTCTTCGACGGCCCGACGCCGCGCGAGCCGCTACCTCTGGCGCGGCGCGCGGGCGGCGACCTCGACTTGGACAGCGCTTTGCTCGTCTCTCCCTTTCGGCTCGATGGCCGCTGGCAAAAGGCCAACGGCGCGCGGCGCGACGCGCTGCTGATCGCCCTGGCCGACACGGTAGTCGCCGTTGAGGTCAAAACAGGCGGAGTGATGGAAGCGTTGTGCAACCAGGCGCGGGCGAGCGGACGCCGGCTATTTGCTTGCCAGTTTGCCGGACCGCCCGCCGCCAGCGCCGCCAACAATGCGCTGTTGGCCGGCGGCGCCATGCCGCTCGTTCCCGACGAGACAGGCACGAACGTCGATCTATTGCTGCGCGAGGTCCACTTTTTGGCCGCCGAGGCCCGCCCGGCCGACGATCTCGCTCGGCGTCGGGCCATCGGCCAGTTCTTCACCCCTCCGCTCGTCGCCAGGTTCATCTGGGAAGCTCTCGATTTGCTCGGGGCGCCGAACGAACTTTCGCGGAGCGCGCGGGCAATTGATCCGGCCTGCGGCGACGGCGTGTTTCTCCGCGCCGCCCTGGACCGCGGCCACGGTCCCGCCGCGCTCGTGGGAGTCGATATCGACGAGAACCTGCTGCACCTCTGGCGGGCCGACTCGCGTCTCCAGCATGTTCGGCTATTCCGGTCGAATGGCCTGGTCGATAATCCGGCGATCGGCTTCGGGCCGGCGTCGTTTGACGTGGTTGTGGGCAATCCGCCGTTCGGCGGGCAAGGTCTCAAGCAACTTCTGCGGCTGGTCGAGCAGTCTCCGGCGCCGCGCGGCAAAACTCAGCTCGATCTGCTGGGCGACAAGGCCGAAAACTCGGCGGCAGACTCGGCAGCCTTGCCTCAACATGAACGGGCCATTCTCGACAACCTCGTGCGCCACCTGAGCAAGTACTTTTGCTGGCGGCTGCGCGAGACCGACGACGATCTGGAGGCCGTGGCCGGCGAGAACGAGGCGGGCAGCCTGTTTGCCGACTTGGATTTGCCGCCGGACCGTGCCGCTCGCCCCGACGACTACCAGACAATGGCGGCGCTCATCGACCAATGGTCGGCGGGGCGGCCGTTGGACGTTTCGCAGCCCGGTTTGAAGAACGCGATCCGCCGCATGGCCTCCACCGCCATCGAGGTCTTTTTCATGGAGCGCTTCGTGCAGCTTGCCAAGCCCGGCGGCCTGATCGCGGTGATCGTGCCCGAGAGCATTTTGGCCAGCGACCGCCTGGGGCCGTTGCGCTCGTGGCTCATGGAGCAGGTGGTATTGCTGGCGTCGATCACGCTCCCGCAAAAGGTTTTCAGCGGTGTCGGCGCGAACGCGCGCACGGGCATCGTTTTCGCCCGGCGTTTTACGACGTCCGAGCAGCTCGCGGTGCCGACCGCCAAGCGAACCGGCGACTCCCGCATTCCCGCAGAGCTTTTGGAGCAACGGATTTTCATGGCCTCGCCTCGGCCCGAAGACGACGGATTCTCGTTGGAAAGCTATTTGAGCGGACTCTTGGAGATGATCGCCGAGAAACGTGAAATTCTGCAGCAGAAAGGGCCCTTGCGGGTATGACCGATCGTTACCAAGCTACAACGGCCGACGTACTGACAATGGGCGACATCGCCCCGCGCAATCGTTGGAATGAAGGTTTCTATGAGGATCGGTACATGGAAATTGAGCGACGCCTGGCAGAGCTGGCCGCGGCGTCCCTGGGCACGTTCATACCGGACGAGCACCCGGACCGCTCCAAGGGAATTACCTACGGCCAGGTCGGTGCGCGGCACCTCGACCCCCGCGGCGAAGTGCGCTACCTACAAGTGATCAACATTCGCGACACGGGGATTGACTTCGCGATTAAGCCCGATCGTGTTGCCGAGGGAAGTCATAACGACCCAGAACGCAGCCGAGTCGCAAAGGGGGACATTCTATTTACAAACAACGCGTTCCGAGACACAGAGACGTTGCTCGGAAGGTGCGTCGTCGTCACCAAAGACTATGGCAAGCTGAACATCAGCCAGCATATTGATCGCATTCGCGTCGCAGACGTATCTCCGTTTTACGTATGTTCATTCCTCAAGTCGCGCTTTGGGAAGGGTCAGATTGACCGCGTCATGCACGGCGTCGATTCAACGGGCATCAGTTTCGGACGAATTCGCGCCTTACTGATTCCGAGATTGCCGGACGCGATACAGGAGGAGGTCGAGTCGCAATACCTCGCCATGTCCCGCTACCACGACCGCGCGATGGCGATCAAGGAGCGGCTGCTTGCGGAAAGCGACATTGAGCCGGGCCGTTACGGCGAGGAGATCAACTCGCTGGCGGAAGAAAAGCCGGCTTATAACCGCGCCATGCGCGAGGCCAAGGAACGTCTCGACCACCTCATCGGCCAACTGGAAGCCATCATCGAAGGCCGCCAAAAAAACCTCGAACCGTTCCCCGAGTGAGCCCACGGCGGGCAGAAAATGAAAACCAACGGTCGCATTCAAGATCTGTTGTCGACGGTCTGCGCCAACGACATCGAATACGGCCACCGTGTGATTTGGCCGCTGCTCGATTATCTGGCTGTGCCGTCCGCCGCGCGCCGACCGGAGTTTCAGATCGAGAACCCATTCAACGACAAGCAGCTCAGAGTCGACTTTTTGATCCACGTCGGCGACATCCCGATGGTCACGATCGAAGGCGAGCCTCACGCCCGGCAGTTCGACGAAGGCTATCGGCAGGCGAAGAACTACAGCAAGAGCTTCAGGCCGCGGCAGCGCGATTGCCCGATGCGGGAAATGACCGTGCCCTTCGTGCTGGTTGCGGCCGGCAGCCGTGCGGAGACGTATCGCGCCGTCGCGCACGGCATCAACGTCGATTACGAATTGATCGAGCAGGACGGTAAGCCGGCCTTTCTCGAATGGACCGACATTCTCGCGGAAGCCGCCAAGATTCCCGCCTTCGGCGCCGCCGCAGAGCAACTCGACTTGTTCGGCGCGCGGCCCGGCCCGGTGTCGGAAGCGCAGCAAGTGCTCAAAGCCGACGCCGCGCGGCAGTTCTTCTCCGACCTCTACTCGGCGATCGGCTCCGCCCGTGCGCTGCGCGACAAGGAGGACCGGTCGATCGTGCTCTTCAATCGAATCATCGACCTGGCCAGGCACGGGCAAGCCTCCAAGATCGACCGCACCTGCCGGAAGGAAGGGCTGACCGGACGGGCGACGGACCGCGTGATGGAGGCCCTCTCGTGGTACGAGCGGCAGATGGAGGCAAACGAGTTCTCCGGCGCGGCGGTCGCGCGGGGCTACCGTAACTTCCTGGTGCAGCCCGCCGGCCGCGGCGGCCACTACTTTTTCACGGGCACCACGCAGCACCGGCCGGTCATTACGGGCGGCCAGGTCCGCTATCGCAAAGTTGCCCGCTACTTCACGCCCACCGAAATCATCCAGCAGATGGTGCGGTTGGCCGCTCCCAAGTCGGACGAGCGGGTGATCGACATGACATGCGGCGGCGGCGGTTTTTTGGCCGAGTGCGTCGACTACATTGCGCAGAACGAAGGCGAACCGCAAGCACGGCGGTTCTTGAAGCAGCGGCTGGTCGGCATCGACGACGATCCTTTTTGCGTTTCCTGCTCGCGCGAGCTGCTGACCTTCATGTACCCCGACTGCGCCGACGACATCCACGTCTATCTGCACAACTGTCTCTATCGCCGGGCGCCGGCCGAAAGCGAAGTGCGCGAAGACCGCGAAGCCGAGCGGCACCTCGCCGACGGGCGCTACGACCTGGTGATCGGCAATCCGCCGGGCAACGACAAGGGCCAGCATCTAGTGCCGCTTCCGCTTCAGGCGTTTCACGTTTTCCAGGACGCTTGGTCAGAAAACGGGTCAGAAATATTTGCGGGCGCGCATTGCGGCCCGTCGGGACCCGGTTGTTCCGCCGCCGGCTCAGGCTACGGCCGCCCCGCCGCCTCGACCAGGGCAGACTGCGGTTGCGGCTGGGGTTCCGGCTATGGTCCCGACTCCGGGGACGGTCCCGGTTGCCCCACTCGCGGAAGCGGGTCCGGCGCTCCCCCCGCTTCCGCCCACAACGAACACTCGCCGGCAGCCCGCGCCGGGACCGCGGAGAACCGGACAGATCGAATTCGTCACGCTCATCAGGCTTTGGCTTTGATCAACGACCGCAGCGCTTCATTAACAGCCTCATCGGTCGGAAACGCCGCGCGAACGTCGGGTTCCAACAACGCCAGATTGGTCCCGCTGCGGTAGCGATTGAAGTACTTGCCCCGAACACCTCCCTTGAGCACCGAAGGGTCGTATTCGCTGCGCAGTTCATCCTCCGGCAAGAATTCATTCTGATTCATACAATTTCCTCTCGCGGCGCGTCGCACGCCGCGCACTGATGATTCGGGTGCGGTCGTCTCGATCCGTATGCGAAACGACTACCAACACGCCCTTGCTCGTGTAGCCAAAAGTCAGGTATCGCTCTTCGTCGTCGGAGTGGTCGGGGTCGAAGAAGGTGACGGCCAGCGGATCGCCAAAGACGGTGGCTGCCTCTTCAAAGGAGATCCCGTGCTTCGCTAGATTCTTCGCCGCTTTTTCCGGATGCCATTCAAATTCCATCGACCATTATGCTCCGAGCCGTGGCCAGGAATAGCCATTATAGCATCGCGCAGGCTCAACGCATTACACGGAAAAAGGGTCAGAACGACGTTTGGCGATCGGCTGTTGGCTGAGCTCACCAGCGCGCTGGTGAGCGCCCCCCACCTGGTTCCAATTCACGACCAGGCGCATAGAACCTCGGCGGCGGTCAGCCCGTTAGCGACGTTGGCCTCGACCCAGGCCGAACACTTGCCTTTCGGGCAGATTTCTCTCGCTTCGAACGCGGCCCGGCCGACTTCCAGAGCCTGAGCGACCCGCTTCCTGCAGCGCGGCGGTCAGGGAGCGGGCAGCAGGCGTACCGCGTTATTAGTCGACAGCCGCCGGCTCAGTTGAACCACGAGCCGATTTGGCGCGCACTTGCTCCCGGCGAGCTGCGTGCCGGCACGATTGAGTGGCTCAGCACGGCACAGGTCGAACGGCGAGGGCAACGGCGGCGGTGGTGAGGCATTGCTTGGGCCGGCGCGGCCTGAGTAGAGTAGGGTGTCACGCTTCGTTTGCCTGAAGCGGCACGGGGAACCGAAAATGAGGGTCAAAGATGAATGTCTTTCGCGGCACCATGCACGGCAAGATGATCGAACTCGAGCGCGAGTCGGGGCTGCCCGACGGTGAGCAGGTTACGGTGGTGGTTCAACCGAACGAGCGCAAGCGGCTGCCGCCCGGCGAGGGCATTCGGCGGTCAGAGGGGGGCTGGGCCGACGACACCGAAGGGCTCGATGCGTTCCTCGATTTGGAACCGGCAACAGCGCAAGCTCGATCGACCGGAGATCGAGCCGTGAGCTTTCTGCTCGACACCGACACGTGCTCGTTCCATTTGAAAAAGAAGGGCGCCCTGTCGTCGCGTTTCTTACAGTACCTGGAACAGGACAAAGACCAGCGGCTCTCGCCGCGGGCCGCGCGCACCTACATGCAGCTCGCCCGCAACTGGTCGCGGCTGACCGCGCAGCACCCGCGGGCGTTTCGTCGCAACGCCAGGGGCTGAAAGCACTTGCGGCGATCGTGCAGACGGACGGACGGGATCCGGACGCAGCCAGTTCGGCAGCACGCTGCCAAAGTGCCGTCGCCAGTTCGGCCGCGCGCGGCCAAAGTGCGGACGGCAAGCGCAGGCGCACCGGTCCCGTGTGGCGGGCCTCGGGGCCGTTCGTCCGCGAGGTCCCGCGCCTGGACGCAGATGGCCGACGAACGGCGAAACACGCTGGCGCTGCTGGCGAAATCCGCCAACCAAAGCCACCGCTGGTCGGTGGCGGCGGCCGGCGCCGCGATGGCCCACGTCGTGGCGGCCGGAAACGCGCTGGTCCGGGCGCGCGATCTGTGCGAACAAGGGGGCTGGCTCCGCTGGTTGCGGACGGATTTCGAGGGCTCGGTCCACACGGCGCGGCGCTATATGAGGGTCGCGAGGCACCTGCCCGCCAGCGGCATCGATGCGACGCGCGTGTCGCATCGGCCGCTGACGGCGCTCTTGCGCGGCGTGGTGTTTACGGAGCC
The DNA here is from genome assembly GCA_035533075.1 of Pirellulales bacterium. Taxonomy (NCBI): domain Bacteria; kingdom Pseudomonadati; phylum Planctomycetota; class Planctomycetia; order Pirellulales; species Pirellulales bacterium. The sequence continues at coordinate 21,806 of DATLUO010000011.1, forward strand.
GTCCGCCGCGGCGTGGTACTTGCCATCGGAACAAAAACTGAATGTGGTCTTACCGGCAAGTTCGTCGATTCTCGACGATTTTGCACATGCCAGGGTGGGAGCGAGCGCGCTTGCGAGCGCCGGCCCACCATGAAGGACCGAGGGACGGAGGGAAGGAGAGACAGAGCGACGGAGGGAAAGGGCAAACGACGGTCGAGCGGTTGTTGTCGCCCCTTCTCTCCTTCTCTCTGTCGCAACGGTGGGCCGGCGCTCGCAAGCTCGCTGGTCCCACCCTACGATGGGTCTGCGTCCGTAAGGCCAACTTAGGAAGCCGATGCCGAAGGAACATAGCAAAACGATGACCGACCATTCGCACGTCCGCCGCTCGTACGACGAACTGGCTGCGTCGTACGACACACGCTGGAGAAAGTACATTGATGCCACGCTGGCCCTGGCGATGGAGCCGCTGGAACTGACCGGGCACGAACGCGTGCTCGACGTGGGCTGTGGCACCGGCGAGCTACTTCGGCGGCTCTTCGACCGCTGGCCGAGGCTGCGCGTGACCGGCGTTGACGTCAGCCCCAACATGCTGCGGCGCGCGGCCGAAAAGTGTACGGGCGCCGCGCTGCTGGCCGCGGAGGCGCACCGGCTGCCGTCGACCGACGGCTGCTTCGATGTGGTGATCTGCGCCAACGCTTTCCATTACTTCCGGCGGCCCGATTGCGCGCTGGCAGAATTCCGCCGCGTGCTGCGCCCGGCGGGCCGTCTGCTGTTGGTCGATTGGTGCGACGACTACCTGAGCTGCAAACTGTGCAGCCTCTGGCTGCGCTGGACCGATCCGGCCTTCCATCACGCATACACCCTGCGCGCGTGCCGCGAGATGCTTCAACAAAGCGGTTTCGTCGTCGGCATGGCGTTTCACCGTCGCATCGACTGGCTATGGGGCCAGATGTGCCTGACGGGCGAAACTTGACATCTTTCAGCAGGCGAGTGAAGATGGCCACGGTCGGAAATCTTTGCTTTGCTCTCGACAAGCCGACAGGAGGTAAGCATGACGAGCACACCGCGCCCAAGAGCGCGGCTGTCACAAGCGGCGCGGGCGCTGATCGTCGTGGCCCTCGGTTTCAGCAATTCGCGGGCACAAGACGCGACGCCCGAAAACGCCGCCACGCGCGATTATGCCGTCGCCGTCGGACTGGAAAACCGGCGGCTCTATCCGCAGGCCGCCGCCCGCTGGCAAAAGTTCATCGACACCTATCGCGGCGATGCGCGGCTCGACCGGGCGAACTATCATCTGGGCGCCTGCCAGCTTCAGGCCGGCGAAGCGGAAAAGGCGGCCGCCACCTATCGCAACCTGCTGGCCGCGTTTCCCAACTTCAACGCCCGCGACGCCGTCCAGTTCAACCTGGCAATGGCCCTTTACCAGACCGGGCTGAAATCGAAGCAGCCCGAAGATTTGAAGGCCGCGGCCGATGCCTTTGCCGCCGTCGCCAGCGGCTACCCTCAGAGCAAGCACCTGCCGGCGGCGCTGTTTTATCAGGGCGAATCGCTCTACGCGGCCGGGCAGTCGCCGGCCGCCGCGGCGCTGTATGAAAAACTGATCGCCGGCTACCCGGCCAGCGATGTTGCGCCTCAAGCTCGTTTTGCCTTGGGGACCGTGCAGCAAGAAAACGGACAAGACGCCGCGGCCGTGACCACCTTTCAGAGCTTTCTCGCGGCCCATGCTCAAGACCCGCGGGCCAACGAGGCCCGCTTGCGGCTCGGCATGTCGTTGATGGCCGAAAAGAAGTACGCCGAAGCGGCCCAGTCGTTGGCCGCGGCCGCGGCAGCCGCCGATTTTGCACTGGCCGATCTGGCCCTGCTGCGGCAGGCGCAGTGTCTGGCGGAACAGAATCAGATCGACGCCGCGGTGGGCCTCTATCAATCACTGCCGGGCAAGTTTCCCAAGAGCAAGCACGTCGGGGCCGCGCAAGTGGCCGCCGGCAAGCTGCTCTATCAAGCGGCGAAATACCCGCAGGCCCAGCAGGCGCTGGCGCCCGCGATGGCGGCCGCAGGCGAGGTTTCGCCCGAAGCGGCCTACTGGCTCGGCAAGACGCTGGTGAAGCTGAACCAGGCGCCCGCGGCGTTGGCGGAGCTCGACAAGGCGATTCAAGCCTATCCGCAAAGCGGCTTTCTGCCTTGGCTGAGGCTAGGCCGCATCGACGTGCTCTTTGAGATGCCGGACCGCCGCAAAGAAACCGTGGCCCTCTATCCGCAGTTTGCCGCACAACACGCCGAGCACGAGTTGGCTCCCCAGGCCGCGTATATGGGGGGCTTCGCCGCCTTATCGGTCAGCGACTACGCCGAGGCGCATCGACAGGCGACGGCCTTTCTGGCCAATGCAAAGTGGCAGAAAGATGCTCTGCTGCCGGAGGTGCTGTTCGTGGCTGCCGAAAGCCTGGTGCTGGCGGGCGGCGCCACCGACCCCGTGCCGCAGGTCGCCAGGGCCGAGCCGCTCTATCGGCAGATCGTCGACAAGTTTCCCAAGCACCGCAACATGCCGGCCAGCCGCGTGCGGGTTGGACTCTGCCTCTATCTGCAAAAGAAGTACGACGCGGCCGTCGCTGAGCTGTCTCAAAGCTTGCCGCAATTGGCCGACCAGGAACTCGCGGCCGAGGCCCAGCTTCTGATCGGCCGCTCGCAGCACGATGCCAAGCGTCTGCCGCAGGCCGTGACAGCCTTCCGCGAGTCGCTGCGATTGAAGCCCGATTGGTCACGCGCCGACGAAGCGCTGCTCGCCCTGGCGGACAGTTTGCAGGGCGAAAAGAAACTCGACGAGGCGGCCGCCGAGTTGGACCGCCTCGTCAGCACGCTGCCCAACAGCAGTTGTCGTCCTCAGGCCCACTACGAGCTGGGCGAAATCGCCGAGCGCCGGCAGAAGCACGATGACGCCATCCGAAACTTCGAGGTCGTCCTGAACCAGTTCGCGGCCAGCTCGTTTGCTGCGCCGGCCGCTTATGGCATTGCCAAGGCAAAGTTCGCCAAAGACGATTTCACCGGCGCGGTGGCCGCTGCCACGGTGGTGATCGACCGTTTCGCGATGAGCGAGGCTGCGCCGCGGGCGCGCTACGTGCGCGGGCGGGCGCATCAGCGCCTGAAGCAATTTCAGCCAGCCATCGCCGATTTCGAGGCATTTGTCGCCGCCAAGCCGCCCGCGGCCGACGTCCACGACGCGCGGTATGCGATCGCGGTCTGTCAGATCGGCCTGAAGCAGCCGGAACAAGCCGCGGCTACGCTCAAAGCGCTAGTGAATGAGGCGCCCACGTATCCGCGCGCCGACGAGGCGTACTATGAACTCGCCTTTGCGCTGGCCCAAGCGAAGCAAGAGCAGGCCGCGGCCGAAGCCTGGCGCACGCTCGCCACAAAGTTTCCTAAAAGTGAACTGGCGGCCGATGCCTGGTTCCGCGTCGGCGAGTATCACGAGTTGAAAAAGGAATGGAACCCTGCTCGCGAGGCCTATCAGCAGGGCCGGCAGCGGGCCAAGGCGCCGCAACTGCAGGAGAAGCTCCAATTCAAGCTCGGCTGGGTCCAGTTTCAGGCCGAGCACTTTCCCCAAGCCGCGGCGGTCTTTCAGGCGCAGATCCAGTCGTTTCCCGCCGGGCCGCTCTTGGCCGACGCCACCTATTTCGCCGGCGAGACGCTCTATCGTCAAAAGCAATACGCCCCGGCACTGGAACGATTCAATCAGGCGGTTGGCCAGAAGCACGAGAAGTATCTGGCCCGCGCCCTCTATCGGGCGGGCGACTGCGCCGCCCGCTTGAAGCAGTGGGCGGCCAGCGAAGGGCACTATCGGGCGCTCGTCGGCCAGTTCCCGAAATTCGAATTGGTGAGCGATGCGCGCTACGGCCTCGCCTGGGCCCAGCAGAACCAGGAGAAGCTTGCCCAGGCCAAGCAGACGTACGAGCAAGTGACCAAAGAGACCGACACTGAGACGGCGGCCAAAAGCCGCTTCATGATCGGCGAGTGCGCCTTTCGCGAAAAGAAATACGACGAAGCCGTCGAACATTATCTGACGGCCGCGCTGGGCTATCCCTATGAAGACTGGCAGGTGCTTGGCTATCTCGAAGCGGGCCGCTGCTTGCTGGAACTGAAAGACAACGCCAAAGCCAGGGACATGTTCGAGACCGTCGTGAAGAAATACCCGAAGCATCCCAAGGCGAAGGACGCCGCGAAGCTGCTGGCCAATGTGAAGAAGTAGGGGACAGGGGACACGTGTAGGGTGGGACCAGCGAGCTTGCGAGCGCCGGCCCACCATGAGCGCGTGGTGGGCGGGCGCTCGCAAGCTCGCTGGTCCCACCCTACGCGGATCCTGCAAAACTCACCGTTAAGTCACAGGCTTACTATGAACGTTTCAGCATTCCTCCGGTGCCCGGTGCTCCGATTTTACCGGCCCTCTTTGCTAATCGCGGCCGCCTCGCTTGTGCTGTCTTTCGGCATTGGTCTTCGCGGGCAATTGCGTGCCGACGAAGCCGCGGCGCCGCCCGTATCGAACAACGCCACTGATGCTCAGGACGGTGCTGCATCGCCGACATCTGTATCGGCCAAGAAGCCGCCGGGCAACCTGTGGGAAATGATCGTCGCGGGCGGACCGCTGAACCTGGCGTTTATGGCCGTTTTGGGACTGATCTCGTTAGCGGCCGCCGCCGCCGCGCTGGAGCGGCTGGCCAACTTGCAACGCGGCAAGCTCGCGCCGCCGGCGCTGGCCCGCGGCCTCGACGAACTGGTGCGTGCCGGCGATCATCGAATCGAGCGATACCAGACGCTTTGCGAGCAGTCTCCTTCTCCGCTGGCCAGCGTGTTGCGGGCCGCACTGTTGCGCGTCGGGCGGCCGCTGACCGAAATCGAAAAGGCGCTCGAAGACGCCGCGGCCCGAGAGATGGCGGAACTGCGTGCCCGCGTGCGGCCGTTGTCGGTGGCCGCCAACGTGGCTCCGATGGTCGGCCTTTTGGGCACGGTCGTGGGCATGTTGGAAGCGTTCCGGGTGGCCAGCCAGGCCGGTCTGGGCAAGGCCGAGCTGCTGGCCGAAGGAATCTATCTGGCGCTGGAAACAACGGTAGCGGGGCTGCTGATTGCCATACCGGCCATGTTGTGCGCGGCGTATTTCAGCGGCCGCAACGAGCGGCTGCTGCGTGAAATCTGCGACCGCATGACCGAGGCGTTGCCCGTGTTGGGTCAAGTGAATCAGCGCGGTACTGCGCGGCCCGCCGCCGGGAATCCGCTGATGGAGTCGTGAGGACCGGCAAGTTTCGCATGCCCCAACGCCTAACGCCCAACGCCTATTACCTACCCATGCGACTTCCTGAAACGAACGCCGAACTCGACGGACCGAACATGACGCCGGTCATCGACATGGTCTTTTTGCTTTTGATCTTCTTCCTGTGCGCCACGCGGTTCGATCAGGAGGAGCGCGAGTTGCCCACCAAGTTGCCGGAGGTGGTCCGGGCCGAGCCTCTCTCGATGCCGCCGCACGAATTGGTCGTCAATGTCACGCAGGACGGCCAATACGTGGTCATGCGGCAGTCGCTCAGCGAAGAGCAACTCGCCGCGTTGCTTCGCGAAGCGGGCCTGAAGAACCCCGGCACGCAAGCAGTGCAGATTCGCGGCGACGCCCGGGCCGCCTGGGAAGCCGGCGTCCGAGTCATGGGTCTTTGCAACAAGGCGAACATCACGAACTACAGTGTGACCGTGCGCCAGACGGAATAGCAGGTGCGCGGACAACGCTCACGTCCGACTGGCGAATTGCGGTTCCACGTCGACTTCCAGCCGCCGCTGGCCGCGCACGATCGACAGCGTCACCGCCGTGCCGCCCACGCGCGAAAGCAAACGGTGCAGGTCGTCGAGCCCCGTCACAATGCGGCCGTCGATCGCCACCACCAAATCGCCCGGCCGCAGACCGGCCCGCGCCGCGGCGCCGTGCGGTTCGACGCTGACGATTTCGACCGCCATATCGAGCAGCAAGTCAAGCCGCCGGGCAAGCTCCCGGCCTACCGGACGCATCGAGACCGATAGCCCCAGCATCGGCCGGCGCACGCGGCCGTGGCCCAAAATCTCGCTGACCACCCACCGGGCGGTGTCGGCCGGCACGGCGAAGCCGAGTCCCTGGGCCATCGCGATGATGGCCGTGTTGATGCCGACCACTCGTCCCAGCGAATCGACCAGCGGCCCGCCGGAGTTGCCCGGATTCAAGGGGGCCGTGTGCTGCACCACGTTCTCGATCAGCCGTCCCTGTTGGCTGCGCAGCGAGCGTCCCTGCGCGCTGACTACGCCGGTGGTGACGGTCGATTGGAAACCGAACGGATTGCCGACGGCCACCACCAACTGGCCCACGCGCAAAGCCGCCGACTCGCCCAGCGGCGCGGCCGGCAGGTCGCGGGCAGACACGCGCAACAGGGCCAGGTCGGTGGCCGGATCATCGCCCACGACGTGCGCGTCCAAGGCATCGCCGTCGTGGGTGGTGACGACCACGCGTTGCTGCCCGCCCACGACGTGACTGTTGGTCAAGGCGTATCCCTCGGCGCTAATCACGGCGCCGGAGCCGACGCCGCCCGACTCTTGTCCGCGTCGCCGGGCGACCGCCACCACGGCCGGACCGATCGACTCGACCACGCGAATCACGGCCCGCGAATAGGCGTCGAGCAATTCGGCGTCAGGCGGCCCCGGCGGCTGGGCCGGCGACGGGCGGACTGCGTCGCCTGGGGATGGTTCGTCACCCGCCAGCCAATGTGGCTGCCATCGTGTAAGTGGGTTGAAGGACCGCATGTAAGATCTCCGTGCAGCAGTGTGATGATGAATCTTACGGTGGTGGTCGAGGGCCATCACGGTCCGAACATCGCGGCCTTCCACCGCCGACCGAAAACCTATATAGAGACCGTAGTTCGGACTGATTAAACGGTATTGAACCGAGCGGAGGTGCGTGTGACATCGTGTGCGGTGGCTGACGCTGCCCATAGGCCCGGCGCGGTTTCGATCGCGGCCTGGCTGGCGCTTGCACTGGTGCTTGCGGCCGGGGCGGTTTTGCGCCTGACATGGCTCGACGACATCGAGTTCAAGGCCGACGAAGCCTGGACATGGCGCCATGCCATGCTGGCCGGCCGCGGCGAGCCGCTCACCTGGGTCGGCATGCCGACGAGCGCGGGACCGGAGAATCCGGGCATGAGCCTCTGGGCGTTCATTCCCCTGCGCTGGCTTGGCAACACGCCGGTCGACATGGCCCGTGGCGTCGCTTGGCTGAGCATCGCCTCGATGGCGGCGATCGTCGTCCTCGCTTGTACGCTGGTGCCCGCCAGCGAACGAGAGATTTGGCTTTGGGCGGTGGCGTTGGAGGCGGTCCATCCGCTTTCGGTGCTGCACCACCGAAAGATCTGGCCTCCCTGCCTGTTTCCGTTGCTGCTGGCGCTGTTTTTGGCCTGCTGGTGGCGGCGCGACCGCCGGTTGAGCGCGTTTTGCTGGGGCATGCTCGGGCCGGTGCTGGCCCAGATCAACCTTTCGGCGGCCTTCTTCGCGGGTGCGTTCGCGCTTTGGACCTGGTTCAGCAAACGCTCGCGGACGGCCTGGAAAAGTTGGCTGGCGGGCAGCGTCATCGCTTCACTGCCGGCCATCCCCTGGTTGCTGTATGTGTCAACCGTCTCGACGCAGCCGCGTCTCACCACGCTGAAGTGGAGTCGCGCGCTCGAAGGCAAGTTCTACTTGCGTTGGTTTACCGAGCCCTTCGGCTGCGGTCTCGATCACGCCCTGGGCGAAGACTACCTCGACTTCTTGAGCCGGCCCGTCGTCGGTGGAAAGTCGACCTGGTTGGTGGGCGCTCTGCAAGTGGCGGGGCTGGTGATCGCGGTGGCCATCGCCTGGCGGTGGATCCGTAAAAAGCCGTGGCAGCGACCCGCTTGGCGGGCCGTCTTTTCGCGGAACGCCACAGAGGGCGTTCCCTACAGAGGCACGGCCCTGGTGTGCAGTGCGGCCTTCTGGGGCTATGGAATGCTGCTCACGTTGAGCTGCCTGCCGTTGCACCGGCAATACTCGATCATCGTCTATCTGCTGAATTTGCTGTGGGTTGCCTATGCAGCCTTGAGCGTGGCTCAGGGCGACCGTGCGGCGCTCCGGTCCGGCCGGCGCCTGCTGGCTGGACTGCTGATCGTCGAGTTGCTCATCTCCGCCAGCTTTCTCAGCTACATTCACGACAGACAAGTGATCGACGGCGATTACGGTGTCACGTTCGCCGCCCAACGCTCCACGTTGGGCGTTAGGCGTTAGGAACAGCGGTGGCTGGGGCAGAGCCTGGCCAAGGGGAGGCCGGCACTTCGTTCGTCTCGGCGGCCAGGCGATGCCCCGGTTGGACGCGCCGGGGCATCGCTTGGCCGCCACGCTCTTGAAGGGTGCCGGCCGCCATCGGGCCAAGCTCTGCCCCAGCCACCGAAAATGACGTATTCACGCGGTCCGCTGATCGGGATACTTGACCCGTCCGTGATAGACCGCCGTGAGCGATTTCACCAAGCTGTCTTGCACCTTGCGAAGCTGTTGCAACGTCAGCCCGCAATCGTCGAACTGGCCGTCGAGCAGCCGCTTCTTGGCAATCTCATCGACCAGGTTTTCGATGCGCGAGGGGGTCGGCTCGACCAAGGCACGGCTGGCGCTTTCGACCGCATCGGCCATCATCAGCACGGCGGCCTCAGTCGTCAGCGGCTTGGGGCCGGGATAGCGAAACGAGCTTTCGGGCACGCTCGCCGCCTCGCTGCCCGGCTCCGATTGTTGGCTGGCACGCCGGTAAAAATACTCCACCAGCGTCGTGCCGTGGTGCTGCTCGATCATGTCGATGATCGGCTGCGGCAAGCGGTGCTGCCGGGCCAGGTCGGCCCCGTCTTTGATGTGGGCAATGATAATCAGCGTGCTCATGGCGGGCACGAGCGCGTCGTGCCGGCTTCCTTCGAGGCCCTGGTTCTCGACGAAGTAATGGGGCTTGAGCATCTTGCCGATGTCGTGAAAATACGCGCCCACGCGGACCAGCAGCCCGCGGGCGCCGATACTCTCGGCCGCCGCTTCGGCGATCGAGGCCACGTTGATCGAGTGGTTGTAGGTGCCCGGCGCCCGGCGGACCAGCTCTTGCAGCAGCGGATGGGCCACGTCGCCCAGTTCCAGCAGGCTGATTTCGGTCAACACGCCGAACAGCCCTTCGACAAAGGGGAGCAATCCGGTGATCAAGAACCCCGCCAGCAGCGTCCAGACGGCGTTATGAGCGGCCAAAGTGAGCAGCGGCGAGCGTAGCGGCTGGCCGTCGAGCAGGCCGGCGGCGACGGTCAGCAGCGGCGCCACCGCGCCGGAGGTCACGCCCACCCAAATCAGCTTCCGCCGGCTGCGGATGCGGCCCAACTGCACGACGGCCGAGGCCAAGATACCCAAGAGCAGGGCCATGTGGGCCAGGCTGGCCCCATCGGCCAGCACGAAAACCATGACCACGGCCAGTGACAGCACCAGGGCCAACTCGCGGCCGTAGGCGATGCCGATGGTCATGCCGAACAAGAGCAGCGGGATGATTTCCGCCCGCCAAGGGTCGGCCGCCGTCCAACGGGCCAGCAAGATCGCCATGCACGACAGCGCCAGCACCAGCGAGAGGTGGTAAAGGTCGTGGATCAGCCGTCGGTCGCGGAGGTAGACGTAATAGGCGGCCAATGCCAGCAGGCCGGCGATCAGGCCGAACATGGCCAGGCTCCGCTCGACCTGCCGTTCGGTCGAGAAGAGCGGATCGGCCAGATAGGCCTGGTATTCCGCCTTCAGCAGGTCGACGCTCTTTTGCTGCAACGGCTCGCCGGCCAGGGCCAGCGCTTCGCCCGGCTCGTATTGCAGAAACTTTTGTTTGCTGGTGACGATGGCCCGCGGGTCGTCGACGCGGAATTGCACGCGGGCCGTAATGTTGCGCTGCGGCACATAGCCCACATGGTAGGGAAACGGCGGCTGCCAGCCGAACGCCACCGTCCAGATCGCCACGGCGGCCGATAAGGCCAGCGCGATGCGCAGCAAAACGTCGCCGCGGCGGAGCGCCACGATGGCACGGGCGAACCAGCCGGGGGCAAGATCGAACGAGGTGACGCGGACGCTGCGCGACCGTTTGCGACTCACGGAAGTGTTCATGGATTCGGTCGGCGGCGTGTGGTGTCTTCGTCATAGGCGCGCACGATCTCGCGCACCAGCCGGTGGCGGACGATGTCGGCGTTGGTCAGCCGCACGTGCGTCAGACCTTCGATTCCTTTCAGCCGCCGCGTGGCGTCGATCAGGCCGCTCTGCGTGTGGCTGGGCAGGTCGACTTGCGTCACGTCGCCCGACACCACGATCTTCGAGTTGCGGCCCATGCGGGTGAGGAACATTTTCATTTGCGAAATGGTCGTATTCTGGGCCTCGTCGAGGATGATGAACGCTTCGTTGAGCGTGCGGCCCCGCATATAGGCCAGCGGAATCACCTCGATCAGGTCCTGTTCTGTGTAGCGTTTGATCTGGTCGTAGTCCATCATCTCGCGCAGGGCGTCGAGCAACGGGCGGAGATAAGGGTTGATTTTGGCTTGCAGGTCGCCGGGCAAATAGCCCAGGCTCTCGCCGGCCTCGACCGCCGGCCGCACCAGCACGATTTTGCGAATCCGCTCTTGTTTCAGGGCGGCGACGGCCATGGCCACCGCCAGGTAGGTTTTGCCCGTGCCGGCCGGGCCGACGCAGAACACCAGGTCATGGTCTTGAATGGCCCGCAAATAATTGGCCTGGCCGGCCGTGCGGGCCTGGATTTTGCGGCCGGCCTGAAAGACTTCGATGGTCGGCGGCTCTTCCAGGGCCGGCCCGCCGGTGGCCACCGCCAACGCCCTGGCCACATCGCCCGGCGCCACGACGCCCTGGCGGACGGCCAGCGACTGCAATTGCTCCAGCACTCCGGTGGCCTTGCTGACGGCTTCTTCCTCGCCCTCGATACGGATTTCATCGCTTCGGGCAGAAATGCGAACGCCAAGGGTATCGCGAATTTGCTTGAGGTGCTGGTCGCGAGGCCCGAAGAGCGAGAGTAGCGCTTTGGAATCGACGACAGCGATGGTGGCTTCGGTCATTAAGTTCAGCGCCGGCGTCATAGATGCCCGCGCCAGAAGGTAAGGCTAGACAGAGTATTTTACCTTAGCGGGTGCCCGCACGGCTAGCTGAGCCGGCACGGTTGGCGTAAGTCGTTGTGGTCCAACAGCTTTCAATACGGAAACCGGCCATTCGTCTCCGCATTCGACAGGTCCACCAGAAACGTCGCGAGGCGCTCGACCAGCAACTCCATCATGCGGCGGCCTTTTTCGGCGGTCGCGGGGTGTGGGTTGCCGGCACCCGTGTTCGTCGTCAGCAGGTGCCAGGGCCGCGTCATCGCCACCCAGCCGCGATTGACCGCCTCGAACCGGGTGGCGGCCATCAGCCCCTCATCGGCATCGAGGCTGCCGTCTGCCCGATGGGCCACCAACTCCGGCCGATACGCCAGAATCAGCGAGGTCTCCATCTCGCCGCCGTGGTCGCCCGGATCGGTGAAGATCTCCCGCTCGACGTCGTTCAGCACGCGGAACCAGTTGCACAAGAACACGTGCGCCGCGGTCTTGCCGTACAGCTCTCGCAGCAGCGGCTTCAGGTCGTTGCCGCCGTGACTGTTGAGAAGCACGACCTTTTTGATGCCGTGCCGGGCCAGCGAATCGACCAGGTCGGTCACCACGGCGAACAGCGTCGAGGGGTTGAGGTTCATGGCCAGCGGAAAGGCCATCTGGTTCGTCTCGGTGCCGTAAGGGACCGTCGGCAGCAGCACCACCCTGGCCCCGCGCTCGTGGGCCGCATAGCAGATCGCCTCGCCCACGATGTCGCCCTCGTAGGTATCGGTGCCGTAGGGCAGGTGCAGGTTGTGCGGCTCGGTCGCGCCCAGCGGGAGCACGGCCACTTCGAAGGGGTGCGTCTTGGTATATCCGTAATTGGTTTCGGCCAGCTTCCACGGTCGCATCGTCATGGCAGGTGTTTCAGAAACTGGTGATATTGCTCGTCGTGCTTGCTGAAGGAAGTGCCGGTCAGATCGGCCAGCGTCTGCGGCCGGTCGCGGTTGGCGTAAACCGCCGAAAGGTAATCGACCAGCGCCTGTCGATACCGCCCCTCGCCGGCGAACAATAAATAATACGTCATGCCCGACGCCTCGCTGTAGATCATCTTGATCTCGCCGTGGCCTTGCAAGTCGTCCATGCCCAGGCCGCACAACTCGGCCAGCGGCAGGTACTGGCCTTTTTCCAGCAGCCACATGCGGGCATTATCGAGCCGCAGGGCGTCGGCCCCGCCCAGTGTCACCAGCCGGTTGCCCGGCTTATACGACTCCATGAAGCAGGCGATCCCCTCGACGACCCAGAAATTGGCGTCGCGGCCGATCTGGCTGACTTGCTTCAGCTCGCTGAACAACTGGTGCGTCGCCTCGTGATAGACCGTGCTGTCGTCTTCCTCGTCGCCGACGAAAAAGTAGGCCATCCGCTGCGGACCCGCGTAATAGCCGGTGGTAATTCCGATCGCCGGATGCTCTTTGCCCAGCGCCCGCATATATTCTTCGCGATTGCGGAAATACGTCACCTGCTGCCGGCGGTGTACGCGGTTCGCCGGCGCCCCCTCGCGAAACAGCCGGGCGAGCTGCTCGTCGGGCAAAACATATCGCACGAACAGTTGCCGCCATACGCCATAGAACTCTTCCAGCCGCGACGCCATCCGCACGCCTTCTTCCAGGCTATGGTTGGTGCGGACCTGGTAGTGCTCCGTGACCACGTCCCAGCCGCGCTCGATCTCGGCGTGCAGCCGCTCGTCTTCGTCGGCCGAGATCCAGCGGCCTTTGAAGAACCGCTCGCCCGACTCATACCGGGCAACCTGCTTTTCCGGCAGCCAGCCGAAGCGTTCGTGCCACACCTGGTGCGCCTGCGCCTTGTTCGACTCATAGGCGCTTAGCCACCGGCCCTCCTGCCGCTTATACCCCAACAGCCGCCGTGCGGCCTGGTGGTCGGGGTCTTCTCGCAACGTGGCATGCACCCGTTGAAACGCCAGGGCAAACTGTCGTTCTTTCGCCGCCCTCTGTGCCAGCTCGAACCACTGCTTGCCTTGAGCCTGGCGCAAGCGTCCAAATCGCTCGGCCCATTCTCGCACGGCCTGGCTTGCGAGGTCTCCCGCTTCCGGCAAGCGATCATCGGCCAGCGGCACGACGAGCGTGAGCGGCGCCTGCGGCGCAATCCACTCCCGCGTGGCCGCCGCCTGCTCCGGCAGTTTCTTTTCGTCGCACCCGCGGGCCAGCGCTTCGAGTTGTGCCGCGTACTCGCGCTCGGCTGCCGCCTGCTGTTCGACGATCGTTTCCGCATTGGCCGGCCGCGCCGCCAACAGGGCGACGAACAACAGGCCTGCGGCAATACAAGGTTGAAACATCCGGGACTTCGACCACGGGCAAAAGGGTAAACAACTTCCTTGCTTTCAGTTTACCCGCCAGGCGTCGCGTGTGCCTGACCGATCCGTCTCCGCCGGCGCGTTTCTGGGGGGTGGGCTCCGGGCCCCGTCCACACGGAAGCATGGGCCGCGCCGAAGTGCTTGCACTTGCGAAAAACAAAGGGTCGTCCGTCGTTCTTTTGCCTCGTAAGTGCCTGCCCGGAGTGGGACTTGCGCCATCGCTCGCGACCGGCGAAAAATCGCTGACGCAACCACCCATCTGGGGACAAAACGCAAGCGCCATCCTCGCCGGCCTCGCGCGGTTTCGACCCGGCCCGCGGCCGTAAGGTGGGGCAAGCGAGCTTGCGAGCGCTGGCCCACCGTTGCGTCTTGCCGCGCAGGATGCGTTGTTCGTAGATTCCGCAATCGCCCTCGCCGGGCGGCCGTTCGTCCGCCGCCGCGCGTTTGACGGGTGGCTGCGTCTTTTCTCGCTTGGGCATGGTGTTCGGTTCTCAGGGTTCAGGGTTCAGGGGGCTGATTTGCTTGTGAAAAATAAAAATCAAGCGCGCCGCCTGGGCTGTCTAAGCCGGTAGGGACTCGTGGTTTACGGTCGGTGCGCGAAAAGATCGACGCCGACTTGTACAAGCGCGGAACGATCGGCACGGCGGCGCGCGAAGGCGTAGGAGCCACGAATGGCTGGCGGCTCTGTACGCAACGCCCTCCGTGGCCTCTGGGGCGTTCCGCGTAGCGGGGTCGGCACCAACCCGCACGACCTCGGAACGCCACGGAGGCCACGGAGGGCGTTCCCTACAGAGTGCTCCCCGTGGGCGCAAATTTGCGCCCGTGGGAAAAACCCGAGGGATTTCATCATCTCGTAGTTCCCTGGTGGCATGTTTCCCGTCTACGGTCTACCGTCTACGCTCTTGTGTTGTACTCGCCGGCTGGCTTGGGCATCCCGGGCGCCGGGACAGGCCTCACGCACCGCCGTGATGAAACCCGTGGCGTCGAACACGCGGGGTATCCGCTGAGTTCTCAGCGCACGGCTTTTGCAAATTTGCAAATGCCGTAGAAACACGGCGGATTTGCTCCCTCTCTCATCATGTAGGGAAACTGGCTTGCATCGCTCTCGCGATGCACTCGCCCCTCGCTTCGCTGTTTCCGATCCATCGTCTCTCATCCCTCGTCGTTATCCACAATTGCCTAATATATAGGCATTGAAATCGACGTATGCGTACAGATTAGGCACTCCGCGCTGATCGCCCCTCCAATTAGGTACGAGATGATAAAAAACGCCGTGTTCCAACGGTTGTTGCAAATTTGCAACCACCGTGCGCCGAGGTGCCGCGCTCGACCGCCGCGCGGCCCCGCTGCTCAATTCTTAGGCACGCATCCGCGGCTGCCGCGAAGGCTGCCTGACGCTCCTCGTCTCTCCCGGCGCGCCGGCATCGACCATTTGCTTTCGCGGCCAACTGGCTTGATGGCTGCTTTCCGGCGGCCACGCGGCCGGAACAGGGAGGCGGCCACGGATGGAGACGGACGGGCACGGACAAGAGTCGGCCAGCATCGTACGACGCCGATGGCTTGGGTTGTTCCAGTCGCGCGACACCGCCAATCCAAAATCCGCTTTCTCTCGATTGAGCCGTTGCTGGAAGACCTCGGCCCCATCAACCTTGCGGGCATTCACTGGGTGATCGCCGCCTCCGACGACTCGTTTAGGTTGCGACCTGCTCCGCGGCATCGTAAACTTGTGGTCAGTCCCAGGTTATACGTCTGACTGACAATGTGATGGCCGCATGGAACTTCAAGCAATTCATCGCCGACAATAAAGACGAGTTGGAGGCGGTCCGCGTCTTTTACAGCCGGCCCTATCGAGCGGGCCTGCGCTTCAAGGCCGTCAAGGAGTTGGCCGAGGCGATCAAGTCGCCGCCCTTGTGTGCCACGGCCGACCGTCTCTGGCTGGCGTTTCAGGCCGTCGAGCCCGAGGCGGTGAGGGGCAAGTGCGGCAAGCTCGTCGATCTGATCGCCCTGGTGCGCCACGCCATCGATCCCAACTTGCCGCTCGTCCCCTTCGGTGCCACGGTGGAAGAACGTTACCGAGAATGGCTCGCTCAGCAGCAATCGTCGCGCGTCACGTTTTCCGCCGATCAACGCCGCTGGCTCGACGCCATCAAAGACCACATCGCCGCCAGCCTGAGCATCGACCAGGACGATTTCGAATACGCTCCCTTCGCACAGCTCGGCGGCCTCGGCCGCGCCTACGACCTCTTCGGCGAGCGGCTCCCCGCCGTCCTCGAAGAGTTGAACGAGAGGTTGGCGGCATGAATGACGCGAAGGTTTTTTTTGGCGACGCGGGCCGCGCTCGATTTAGAAGGCCGAAGGCCGTCCGTAGCCCGGAACGGGCGTCATTCGATAGCCCAGGGTGCAACCCTGGGTTATCGAACCGCCGCGCTACAGTAGCCCTGAAAGGGCGTGACCAACTACGGGCGAATGAGAGGTTGGCCGCATGAGGCGAGTTGAGGCGGCCACCATCGACTTTTCGCAGCTTCCGCCGCTGGCAAGCGGATGGGCTTGGTCAATCCCTGCGGAGATTTGCAGCGTCGTCGCCAGCGGGAGTACACCTGCCGCCGACAAGATGTTTGAGCGTGAAGGCGACGTCCCATTCATAAAAGTCTACAATTTGACCCACCGCGGGTTTCTGGATTTCAGCATCCGTCCAACATTCGTTTCCGCGGAGACACATGAAAAGGAACTGAAACGGTCCATTACGCGACCCGGCGACGTCTTAATTAACATCGTAGGTCCGCCGCTCGGCAAAGTCTCGTTGGTGCCGAACGATTTTCCAGAATGGAATATTAACCAGGCGGTTGTTCTTTTCCGGCCGCACGACGGCGTCTGCAATCGATACCTCGTTAATGCGTTCTTAAGCGAGGCAATCATGCGCCGCGTAACGCGTCTTGCGAAGGCGACTGCTGGCCAGTTTAACATCGGCGTTGGCATGTGCCGCCAACTGCTGCCGGTGCCCATAGCGCCGTCTAACGAACAACGCCGCATCGTCGCCAAAATCGACGAGCTTTTCTCCGACCTCGACGCGGGCGTGGCGGCGCTGGAGCGGGTGAACGCGAACCTCAAGCGGTATCGCGCGTCGGTGCTAAAGGCCGCTGTCGAGGGCCGGCTGACCGAATCATGGCGGGCGCAGTATCGACCGCAGGAAACCGGCGAGCAGCTTCTCCAGCGCATCCTCAAAGAGCGTCGCCGCAAGTGGGAAGAAGATCAACTCGCCGCCTTCGCCGTCGCTGGCAAACAGCCGCCGACGAACTGGCAAGCTCGATACGTGGAGCCGGCAACTCCGGATACGACCAACCTCCCCACTCTTCCGGACGGCTGGTGCTGGGCGACTCTCGAAGCGTTATCAGATTTGGTCGGCGGGATCACCAAGGACCAAAAACGCGCCGCTGAGAGAGGCATTTGCGAAGTACCATATCTTCGAGTTGCCAATGTGCAGAGAGGTTTGTTAGATCTCGCTGAAATCAAGACGATCCACGCGTCCCCCGCGGACATCCGGGATCTCCGCCTACTGGTCGGCGACATTCTTTTCACCGAAGGAGGAGACCGAGACAAGCTTGGTCGAGGATGGGTCTGGGGCGGGCAGCTTCCTGATTGCATCCACCAAAATCACATTTTCCGAGCTCGACTATTTTCAAACGAGATGCAGCCCGAGTTCATTTCACATCATGGAAACACATTCGGAAGGCATTGGTTCACGGCTGCGGGAAAGCAAACAACCAATCTTGCCTCAATCAATCTTGGGATCCTCCGCCGGTTCCCGGTTCCTGTTGCACCATCGAACGAACAAGCGCAAATTGTCTCCCTTGTCTCTGAGCGGCTTTCCCAAATCGATGCCGCCGAAATGGAAGTTGAGCAATCGCTGCTTCGTGCCGTGCGTCTTCGCCAGAGCATCCTCAGGCAAGCTTTCGCGGGCAAACTTGTCGCTCAGGACCCTGCCGACGAGCCAGCAGCGGCGCTACTTGCTCGTATCCAACAATCGCGGGCTGCGACAACTGTGATCCGCACAAGGGGCAAACAAGCGAGTGACGAATTCCTGCGGCGGGCGGCCATTGTTTCCTACACGGTCAATCGGCTGGCGTCGCAGCCTTCGTTCGGGCGAACGCAGCTTGAAAAAACGCTGCACCTGGCCCAAAGCCATCTTGGCATCGACCTCGGCCTTGAATTCGAGCGGTATGCCGCCGGACCCTTCGACAAGTCGCTTTACCGTCTGGAAGGGGTGGCCAAGAGAAGCGGCTGGTTCACCAAGCACGACCGCCGCCGCTTCGGCGTGACCTATCACCCCGGTCCCAAGATCGACGCCATGTGCCAGCACGCCGCGCGCCTGCTCGGCGACAAGCAAGCCGGTTTCGACCGCTTGCTCGACCAGATTGCCACCATGAATACCGACGAAGCCGAGCTCTTCGCCACCGCCTACGCCGCCTGGAACGATCTCCTCATCGACGGCCGACCGGC
>DATLUO010000012.1 GCA_035533075.1 Pirellulales bacterium
GCCAGCGATGCCCCGGTCGTCAGCCTGCCGGGGCGTCGCCGCGATCGAGTGTAGACGCCGAACTGGCCCATGGCGCGGCTCTGCCCCAGCCACCGCTTGCGTCATCCGGCCGACGGCCAGACTTCTCAGGAAGTCCGCTGCTACGGATTTCATGTTGTTGCTCTCCTGCCGTTCTTCAAACTATCTCGTCTCCCCGCGCCCTTCTGCCCTATACTATATCAATGTCATCTGCTGAGACACCGCAAGACCCTGAATCGTTCCTGACGGTGAGCAACCGCATCCGGATTCCGCTGGAGGAGTTCGAGTTCACCTTTGCGCGCAGTTCGGGGCCGGGCGGGCAAAACGTCAACAAAGTGAACAGCAAGGCCCTGCTGCGGTGGCCCGTGCGCACCAGTCCCAGCTTGCCCGAAGCGGTGCGCGAGCGTTTTGTCGGCCGCTACGGCAACCGCATCACGGTCGATGGCGACCTGCTCATTTCCAGCCAGCGCTTTCGCGACCAGGGCCGCAATGTCGACGATTGTCTCGACCGACTCCGCGAGATGCTGGCGGCAGTGGCCGCACCGCCGACGCGGCGCAAGCGCACCAAGCCGACACGGGCGTCGATCAGGCGCCGGCTGGAAAACAAACGCCGGACCTCGCAAAAAAAGCAGGGACGACGGGAGCCGGATTAGACCATATCGCGCGCCTCGGACCTTAATCAATCGAAAATCGAGAACTACGCCGTGCGCGCCTCACGGCTGAACCATGTGTAGGCGGCGCCGGTGGCGAAGATCGCGGCCGAGGCGGTGACGAACGTGGCGGGATAGTCGGGCAAACCCATCTTGCCGTACCAGTAAACCATCTCGCCGACGGCCGGCATGCCGATCAGATTGCCGACATCGAACATCGCCAACACCAGCGTGGTGCCCAAACCGCGATAGCGCAAGGGAAATGCCCCGCTGCCGCCCGCCACGGCCGCCGGAAACACGAACGCGTGGGCGATGCCAATCAGCACCGCCGGAAAGACGAACTGCCATTCCGTCTTGACCAGCAAAAAGCTGAGCGTGCCCAGCGACAGACTCGTCATGCCGCACAGCACCATCGGCCGCACTCCCCAGCGCCGCGGCAACTGCCGAATGAGCATCCGCGTGACAAACGCCGTGGGCGCGTAAATCCAGAAAAACACGGCCAGCTTCGGAATGTGCAGTTCCGCCGCATAACGGGTCAAGAAGATCGTCGGCAGGCCGAGCCCGAAGCCGGCCGCGGCCCCTGCCCAGAGCACGGCGCCTGGATGATATCGCCGCAGGACCAACAGCATGGGTGGCTGCCGCCGCTTGGGGCGCACCCCGACGCCCCGCGTGGCAAACCACGAAAACGCAAAACCGGCCGACGCGATCAAAACGACTGCATAAAACATGCTCGCGACGTGGTCCCGGTCGAGCGTACACAGCAGCCGGTCGCCGAGCTGCGTGCCGATCATCATGCCGACGAAGCCCGACGTGCCCAAGGTGCCGATGACCTCGGCCATGCGGGCAACCGGCGCGCGGCCGGAAATGTAGGTGATCGAGGCGCCGAAGAACCCGGAAACACTGGTTTGAAACAGCACGCGCAGGGCGTAGATGAGCGGACCGTGGGCCGTGGTCACCAGCAGGTGCGCGGCGCAGCTTACGATGAGCATGGCGGACGACCAGAGCCAGATCCGCCGCGGCCCATAGGTGTCGATGCCCGTGCCTTGGGCCAGCCGCATCAGCAGGCTGCCGACCATGCCCGCGGCGACGATCCAGCCGAGATCGACCTCATTTCCGCCCATGAATGACACGAAATCGCCATAGCGGTAAAGCAGACTTACGGCCACCATCGTGGAGGTGTTTGCCGCGTAGGTGAACCAGAACGGCGCGCCAAACGCCGCCCCGTCACCGGCCGGCGAGCACTTGGGCCGGGCGGCGCGCGACGCCAGCGGGGCGGTGGGTGCGGCAGGAGCGGTAAGCGGCGGGGGCATCACAGCCGTGTGAAGGAGGGCACTGGTTCTGGCCATTATACTCAGTCGGGCCACAAGGCACAGCAAGCCTCATGCCTGCCGACGAGAAGAGCGAGGATTGCCTGAAGAGGTTCGCGCGGGTGCGGCGAACGCGCATCGGATGTCGATGGGCTGGCGTGGCGGGTGGCCGGGTGCAACGCTAAAATGCCGGAAATGTCCAACGCCGAAAAAACACTCGTTACGGTGGCGACCTACAACGAGATCGACAACCTGCCGCTGTTGGTGGCGGAGGTTTTTCAGCATGCGCCCCAGGTCGATCTGCTGGTGATCGACGACAATTCGCCCGACGGAACCGGCCGCTGGTGCGACGAACAGGCGCGGCAAGACCCGCGCATTCATTGCCTGCACCGCGAAGGCAAGCTGGGGCTGGGCTCGGCCATCGTGGCCGGCATGCGTTACTCCATCGAGCAGGGCTACAAGTATCTGCTGAATATCGACGCCGATTTCAGCCACCATCCGCGGTATCTGCCGCAGCTCATCGCGGCGATGGATCCGCCCGATGGTCCGCCGGTGGACGTGATGATCGGGTCCCGCTATGTACCGGGCGGCGGCATCGAAGGCTGGCCGCTGAAGCGCTACTTGATGAGCCGCAGCGTCAATCTGTATGCCCGCATGCTGTTGGGACTGACGACCAAAGATTGTAGCGGCGCGTATCGCTGCTACCGTGTTACGCGGTTGGCGCAGCTCGATTTTGGCGGCTTTCTCTCGCAGGGTTACGCCTTTCAAGAGGAGGTGCTCTGGCACTTGAAACGGCTCGGCTGCCGCTTCGGTGAAACGCCGATCACGTTCGTCGACCGCGTGCGCGGCAGCTCCAAGATCAATTCCAAGGAGGCTTGGCATGCCCTGTGGGTGATTCTGGCGCTGGGCCGTAGGAATTGGCTGGGAAGGTAGTCCATGCACTAACCACTAACCACTAACCACTAACCACTAACCACTAACCACTAACCACTAACCACCCATGCCTTTCCTCGTTACCGGCGGGGCCGGCTTCATCGGCAGCCACTTCATCGAACGCTTGCTGGCCGAGCGCGATGAGAAAATCGTCTGCCTCGATAACTTCAACGACTTTTATGACCCCGCGGTCAAGCGAGCCAGCGTCGCCAGCTTCGCGCGAAGTCAAAAGGTCGCGGTGATCGAAGGCGACTTCCGCGATGCGGAGGCCATGCGGCGACTGTTCCAGGGGCATCGCTTCTCGCACGTAATTCATCTGGGCGCCTACGCCGGCGTGAGGCCCAGCGTGGCCAACCCGCTGATCTACGAAACGACGAACGTCGGCGGCACGCTGTCGCTGCTGGAGGCCGCCCGGCAGTTTCCCGTCGAGCGGTTCCTGCTCGTCTCTTCGTCCACGGTTTACGGGCATCCGGCAACGGCGCCGTTCGTGGAAGACGCGCCTTTGGGCCGGCCGCTTAGTCCCTACGGCGCCAGCAAGCGTGCCGCGGAGCTCTTCGGGATGACTTACTTTCAGCTCCACCAGGTGCCGGTGGTCTCATTGCGGCCCTTCAGCGTTTATGGACCGCGTCTCCGGCCCGACCTGGCCTTGTCGATTTGGACCGCCGCCATTGCGTCGGGAAAGCCTCTGCCGCTGTTCGGCGACGGCAGCGCGCTTCGCGACTTCACCCACGTCAGCGATATTTGCGGCGGCCTGCTCGCCGCGCTCGACGCACGAAACGTTGTGGGAGAGGCCATCAACCTGGGACACGATCATCCGATCGAATTGAAGGATGTGATCGCGACCTTGGAGGCTGCGTTGGGCAAGAAAGCCGCCATCGACTATCAGCCCGCCAAGCCGGGCGACATGCCGCTGACCCATGCCGACCTGACGAAGGCCCGGCGGCTGCTGAACTACAAGCCGCGGGTTTCATTCGAGGACGGCGTGCGGGAATTTGTGGCGTGGCACGTCGGCCAAGTGGTATGATGTTTTCATAGAGCGGCGAGTGGCCAAAGGTGCAAGGTCTATGAATACCGGCAGATTGAATGATGTGGTCGCGGGACGCGTGCCGGCGCCACTTCCCTTTACCGTCGAGCAGTTTCACAAGATGGTCGGTCAGGGCATCTTGGTGGAAGGCGATCCGGTCGAGCTGATCGACGGCGTCGTCATGCACAAAGACCGCGCTGCGGTGGGAGAAGGACGAATGGTTCACGGTCGTCGTCATGCGGCAACGATCGCCCAGATTCAACGGCTCCTGGAGCAGCATACCGGCCGATACGACTGCCACATTCGCACGCAACTGCCGGTCACGTTGTCGAAAACCAGCGAGCCGGAACCGGATTTGGCACTCGTTGAAGGTGCCCCAAACCGGTATCTCGCCCGGCATCCCGCGGCCACCGACGTGCTCGTCGTCGTCGAGGTGGCCGATAGCTCGCTCGACTACGACCGCCGCACCAAATGCGCTCTCTACGCCGCTTCGGGCATCGCCACCTATTGGATCGTGAATCTGATCGATGATCAGATCGAGGTGTACGCCTTGCCTGATAAACGGAAGCGACGTTACTCGCGGCAAACGGTGTACGCGATGAGCCACAGCGTGAGCTTGCGTCTGTCGGACGGCACATCGATCGAGTTGGCCGTCAAGGATTTGATTCCGGCCGGAGCTTAGGTTCAAGTCCCAGCCACCCCCTTGTTCGTCGGCGTTCACTCGCCCAGCAGCTTCGCCACCTGCGGCTCGATCGCTTCGGCCCAGATCTCGTAGCCGCGTTTGCTCAGGTGCAACAGATCGGGCATGATCTCGCGCTCGAGCTTTCCGTCGTCGCTCAAAAAGCTTTCGGAGATGTCGAGGTAGACGACCGACTTGCCGTCGTCCAGGCTCTTGATGATCTCGTTGGTGGCGATGTTCACCTTTCGCTTGGCGTCGTTGGCGTCCGGACCACGAGGAAAAATGCCCAGCAGCAGGACCTTGGTCGAGGGCAGCTTCGTCCGCAGCTTCTGAACGATGGCCGTGATGCCGGCGGCGATGTCATCGGGGCTGTCGCTGCCGGAATTGTTGGTGCCGATCATCACCACGGCCAGCTTGGGCTGGATGCCGTCGATGTTGCCGTTGTCGAGCCGCCACAGCACGTGCTGAGTGCGATCGCCGCCGATGCCGGCATTCATGGCCTTGCGCGGGCCGTAGAATTTCTGCCACACGCCTTGAGCCGCATCGCTTTCCCAACCCTGCGTGATCGAGTCGCCAATGAAAATCAGATCGACGTCGCCCTGGTTGGCGCGGTCGTTGATCTTTTGGTGCCGCGCCTGCCACCAATCGTCGGGCCTCGCTACCGGCGTGGTGGTGGTGAACTCATCGGCGGCAAAAGCCGGGGTGAATGACGCCGCGGCGACGGCGGCGAGAACGGCGAATGTCAGACGACGGCGAATCATGTTGAAGGCTCCGTGGTAGATCAGGCTCGGTACGTCAGCATACCGGCCTCGCGACGCGTTGCAAGTCCGTCCGCCCATCAGAATCCGCACAATCGCACCGGCCAAGATGACCTACATTTGTCGGGCGAACGTTACCACGAGCTATTCCTGCTGCACGAACCAACATGACAAAGCGAATCGGCATCCTGACCAGCGGCGGCGATTGTCCCGGCCTGAACGCGGTCATCCGCGGCGTCGTCAAATCAGCCGAGCGGCTCGATTACGATTGCGTCGGTTTCTTGCGCGGCTATGAGGGTCTGGTCGACCCGGTCAGTTATCTGCCGCTGAACCACAAGAACACATCGGGCATCCTCAACCAGGGCGGCACTATCCTCGGCTCCACGAATCAGGGTCGCTTCGCCGCCACGCGCGGCGTCGACCAGCGGGTCGAGATCGACATCGAGCTGCTGGCCGGAGTGCAGGTGACCGTCGAGCAACTTGGCCTGTCGGGCCTGATCTGCGTCGGCGGCGACGGCTCGCTGGCCATCGCCCAGCAGTTTTATGAGTTCGGTATTCCGGTGATCGGCGTGCCCAAGACGATCGACAACGACCTGTCGGCCACGGCCTACACCTTCGGCTTCGACAGTGCCGTGGCCTGCGCCACCGATGCCCTCGACCGCCTGCACACCACGGCCGCCGCTCACGACCGCATCATGGTGCTGGAAGTGATGGGCCGCCACACCGGCTGGATCGCCCTGCACGCGGGCATCGCCGGCGGCGGCGACGTGATCCTTATTCCGGAGATTCCCTGGCACTTCGATCACGTCTGCCACAAGATTCTCGACCGCGAGTCGCAGGGCAAGCGGTTCACGCTGGTGGTGGTGGCCGAAGGCGCGCATTTGCCCGACGGCGAACTGGTGACGCAAGAGCGGCGGCAAGAGAGCCGGCAGACGCGGCTGGGCGGCATCGGCAACGTGGTGGCGAACGAGATTCAGGAGCGGCTGCACCGCGACGTGCGCTGCGTGGTGCTGGGCCATTTGCAGCGCGGCGGGCCGCCGACCACGTTCGACCGCGTGCTGGCCACGCAGTTCGGGGCGCACGCGGTGCGGCTCGTCCATCACCGCCACTTCGGGCAGATGATCTGCTTTCAGCCGCCGCAGATCGACAGCGTGCCGATCGCCGAAGCGGTCAGCCGGCTGCGGCGGGTCGATCCGACGAGCGCCGCCGTGCAGGCCGCGCGGGCGCTGGGCATCAGCTTCGGCGATTGCCCCAAGACGTTCAGCCCGTTTCACTCGCCGGTTGAGGAGGCGGACGACGAGCAGGCTCACGCGGATACCTTAGCGGTCGCGGTGCCGTAGGCGCCGACCGGCGCGCGCAAAACCGATGGCTCGGATGCGGTTAAGTCATACGGGATTTGTTCCGATCGGGGATCGTGTTTGCCACCAGCTTTAGCTGGTGGTGGGCGAACATCATCAATAATCTTGAGCCGGCTTTAGCCGGGCTTCTCGATCGTGGCTGTAGCCCTTGCCCGCGACACCCAGGCCGCGATGGTCGAGAAGCCCGGCTAAAGCCGGCTCAAAGGAACAGGCAGGGTAGCCGCGCACCACCAGCTAAAGCTGGTGGCAGACCGTCCAAGCGCGGCTAAAGCCGGCTCATGGACACGTCCGCGCCATGCCAAGCGATGCCCCGGCGCGTCAAACCGGGGCATCGCTTGGCCGCCACGCTCATGAAGGCTGCCAGCCGCTACCTGGCCAAGCTCTGCCCCAGCCACCGCTTTTCGTCGGGGCAAAACGTCTCACGATCGGCCGCGTGAAGTAATCAATTTGCGATTGGCTCTTGCCGCCTGTGGCTGGTGAACTTGATCGGCCAGGGCCATCCTTTTTTCTTCGGCTTGGCCGGCCCGTCGTTGGCGGCCTCGTCCAAGGTGGCTTCGCCGGGCGGTTCGGGCGGGTTTTCGCCATCGGGCAGCGGCAGACGTTCGATCTCGCGCGAGGGCTGCCGCTCTTCGGGCCGCGGAATGTCGGCGCGGGGCCGCGGAGTTTCCGGCGTGGCCGCCTCAGCCTGCACTTGGGCGGTCGTGCCGCCTAACGGCGGAACGCCCTCCGTCGGGTACAGCGACGGCGGCGCCAGTCCGGCATCCTTGAGCCAATCGACCGGCAATTCCGGCGGCAAAGGGTACATCTGCTCAAGTTGGGCCAGGCCCTGATCGATTGGCTCGTCGATCCACACGCCGCGGTCGTTCAGACGCATGACGCCCAGGTCGTTGTAGAGGGTCATGCGCTGCTGGTAGTGCTGGAACCAATTGCTCATCAGATTGTTTTGCGAGTCGCTGAGGGCCTGCAAGGCGCTCAGCAGGTTGTTGGCGGCGGTCGGCCCCAAGGTGGCCGGCGGTTGTCCGAGGACCACGGGCGGCGGCGGCTGGTTCAGCTCCTCGCGCGTGTCGTCGACGCGCCGAACGGCGATCCGCACCGCTTGCCGCTGGATCTCGAAGTTCACTTCGTAGAGCGTGATGAGTCGCATGTCGGCGCGGAGAGCGATGTTGACGGCGTCCTCGTACTGGATTGCCGCGCGGCGTTGTTGCTGATACTGCACCAGCGCCTGCCGATAGTTGTTGCGCTGCAGCAGGCGCGTGAAGGGGGGAGCGAATTGCACGCCGAGCGTCAATTGGCCGTTATTGGCCTCGAATTTCGCCGGGTTGTTGCCCACTGTTCCCAGGCTGCCGTTGGCCGTCAAATTCAAAATGGAGCGCAACGAGTTGGCATTGTAACAAATCAGCCGCCACTGATCGACGACGCTGGCGCGAATATTCATCCAGTCGAGCCGATGGGCGCGGGCGATCTGCAGCGCGTCGACGGTGGAAAGCTCAATCGGCGCGATGTTGACGGACTCCAGGCGGGCCTTAGCGGTGACCAACGCGACTTCCTGCGCCAGTCCGGAAAGGTCGTTGGCCAACGCCACGGCCTCATTGATCGTTTGCTCCGCCGGCTGCACGCCGGACGTCTCGCGCAAGCTTTCCACGCGTGCCTCCAACTGCGTGAAGCGCGTTTCGAGCTCGGTGGCGCTATCGTCGAGCCGTTGCTTGTCGGCCAGAAACTCGGAACGCTCAACGGGCGTCATGCGGCGGGTGCGGGCTTCCGTGCGGCTGTCGAGCAGTCGCATGTCGTCGCGCATTCGGGGCAGCGCGCCGCCCGTGTCGGCGCGCAGCCGAGACAGGTCGTCAAGAATCTGCGTCAACTGTTCGTCGCTGGCATTGACGGACACGGTCCCCGCTGCTTCGGTAAAGTCGGCGATTTTGTTCTGCAGGTCGTTGAGGCGTGGATCGATGAGCTGGAATTGTTTGATCAGCGGGTCGTCGAACACCATAGGCAGATCGGGCGGCAGAGCAAGGATGGTTTGTTTAAACGAGTCCTTGGAGTTCTCCAGGCCAATTCGCGCGGCCAAAATGTTCGCCTTGCTGGTTTCCACGCTTTGCCGGAAGGTGTCGACCTGGGCGATATTGATCAAGCCTGCCGTGAGGTAGGCCTCCAGCAGTCGGAGGGTGCGAGTCTGCAAATTGAGCGCGTTTTGCGCGTTGTCGATATTGACTTGCTGCTGCAAGATGCCATAGAAGCCGCCGACATTTCCGGCGCCGCCGCCGGCGGCGCCGGCCACTGCGGCCGTGGCCGTGCCGCCGAGGCCGCCCGCGCCTCCCCCGGTGCCGAATCCGGTAAAGCCGGCGGCCGTGGCCACGTTGCCAAGACCGCCGACGCCGGTGCCGCTAAAGCCGGTGATGCCCGTGCCGCCAAAACCGCCGCCTTTTCTGGTTAGCGCGCTGCCGGTCTGGGTGTTGGTGCCGGTTGACACATTCATAAACCAGCCCTGTCGCCAGCGCTCGTACGTGCGGAGGTTGGCCAACAGGGTGCGTTCGGCGATGGTCAGCGTTTCGAGGGTGATGATCCGGCCGCCGCCGCTTAACAGCGGTTGGACCAGGTTCATGTTGATCAGCGAGTTCGTGGCGTTCGTGTGTGGGCCCGCAAGCTGCCAGACGAAGCTGTTGGCGAAATTCACTAGCAGCGTGCCGCCGGTGACGAACTCCTTGCTTAAGACCGCCGCCGAGCCAGGCGCCACGCCGTTCGTCTGGGTAAGTTGACTTCGTGGCACGACAATCGCCGGATGGCCCGGCGAAGCCGGCGTGGCGATGACACCGTTGGCTGCCGTCCCCGCCCGCAAGAAGGAGAGACCCGCACCCGGATAGAATTGCAGGTTGAAGCGGAACCGCTCGGCGCTGACGTCGAGCGCCGAGAGATACAGCGTTTCAAGCTGGGTACGGTGCAAGGGTTGATGAATATACGATAGGGCCACCGCGCCCGGCATGTCCAGCTTGACGGCCCCTTCGGGCGTCATCTCGCAATACTCCGCCAGCCGCTGCCGCCAGCCAGGATTGGGCAACTGCGGCAGCTCACCGTTGATATGCCACCACGGCGCGGCGCGCTTGCCGTCGACGCGGTGCATGTAGACGTGCGAGTACGGGTCGTCGGGCGGAAGCGGCGGATGGTCGGGGTTGGTCGGGTCGTAGTAGCGGCTGCGCGGATCCATGTTCAGGTTGAATCCGGCCGGCAACGCCCAACGAGGGTTGTTCGACTTTTCCGCCACCAGATAAGCCACCTCGCGGTCGGCCCGGCCACGCCAGAAGGCACGCGTGCAGCCGGGGGCCGCGATTAGGAGCAGTAATATCAGATTTTGGATTTTGGATTTTGAACCCTGAACCCTGCGGTGAATTGACACCGGGTTGCCTCCCTGTAAAGAACGAACTACCACAATGCTTCCGCATCCGGCACCAATCGTTGCCGGGCAGGCGGCAGCCACGTAATCCCGGACGCGCTGCCGGCCTATCTGGACTTCGGTTGGCGAATTCTGCCGTCTTTAGCGATTCTGGCAGTCGTGCGGGTGGAAACGGTCGTGCTCCACGTGCCGGTGGCGTCTTCGCTGGGCAATCAACACTGGCATGGCGTCTGCACAGCGGGTAGAATGTATTTGAACGATCCAACGTGCTGAAAGGCCCTCTTTATGTGGCGAAGCGTTTTTCTCTTCACGAGCGGCGTATTAATCGCCGCGAGCGCCCGGCTTGCGGCACAGGAAGGGTCTGCGGCCCCGCCGGGCACACCCGCCCAGGCGAGCGCGCGGCGCGCGGAAGAGCGCGCCCCGACCGGCGGCGCACCCGAAAACCGCTCGCGATACCGCCTCTCCAACGGCCGCTGGTGGTATCGGACGCCCGACAATCGTTGGTCGTATTTCGACGGCTCCCGCTGGAGGCCGTACACCGCCGGTATCGGCTATGTGCGGCGGCCCGTCGATCCCGCGCTGTTGAGGCTGGAATACAAAGAAGGCGTTCTTGGCCGACGCCGCTGGCCGCGCGTCGGCGGAGGCCTCATCTGGCAAGGGGGAGGAGAGGGTTTACCTCTGAGCGGCACGCAGGGATCGGCCGGTGGTGCCCCCAGCGGATCGTTTACCGATCCGGTTGGCGTTCCCAGCGGGATCAACACCAGCATTGGGACCTCCACGGGCGTTGGCGGACTAAACGGCGCGGGCCGGGCATTTTCCGGCTTTGGCGTCGGTCCGACCATGGGCAGCGGCCGACCGCGATAAAACAAAAGTCCTTCCTGGCT
Organism: Pirellulales bacterium; assembly: GCA_035533075.1. Lineage (NCBI taxonomy): Bacteria > Pseudomonadati > Planctomycetota > Planctomycetia > Pirellulales > Pirellulales bacterium. Next base: position 10,997 of record DATLUO010000012.1, read on the forward strand.
TTTTCCTGGCCTGAAACCTTTTCCTGGCCCGGAGGTCGCGGTGGTCGCGAACCGGGGCATCGGTTGGCCGCCGAGTGGTTGAGCAGATCCGGCCGCTGCCTGGCCAACCTCTGCCCCAGCCACCGCGCTCGGTGTCGCAAATCTCCTGTACCCAAAGACTTGTGTCGTTTTCGCCGTCGGCGGCTTGTGGCGATCGCGATTCGCACAAGGATGGTGTAACCGAACGCCCTGGCGGTCCACTTCTTCACTGTGGTCGTGCCGGGCACATCGGCAACGCTTCCTGTTGCCGGTTCAAGGCGAGCCCGGCAGCGAACCGCCTCCGCTCCCTGCGGCGTTCGACGACGGACTATTCCCGGTAGCTCCGCGTCGCCACGCAGGGAGCGGTTTTTTTGGTCCGGTCCCGCTGTAACTGGCGGCCTGAATCGCTACACTTAGGTTTCGATGCCGCAAGCGCTTGCGGCGTACATGAGTCGGCCGGCGGTAAAGGAGTGGTATGACTTCCTTGGTTGGGGCGCTAGGCTCGTCCGGAGCAAGCTGGAGCAGCGACGGTGGCGAACGCGCCGCAGGCAGCCTGTTGACACACGCGCAGAAGCTTCTGGCGCATGCCCAGGGGCTGTTGGCGGCCTCGGCGAGCGTGGCCGGCGCCGCCATCGACCTGACCAGCTTGTCGCATGAGGGCGACGGCGCGTCACCGGTATCGGAAGCGGACTGGTCGGACATCGCCAAGACCCTGGGAGGCGATGGGCAGGCCTACGCGCAAATCGTTCGCCGCTATCAAGACCAAATCACCGCCCAGATGTGGCGGCTCAGCCGGCAACGCGCCGACTGCGAGCAACTCGTTCACGAAGTGTTTGTCGAGGCGTATTTGAGTTTGCGGGCCTTCAAGGGACGGGCGCCCCTGCTGCACTGGCTCCGCCGCATCGCCACCCGCGTCGGCTATCGTTATTGGAAAGAGCAGGCGCGGGCGCGTCGCCAGGCGGGCGTATCGATCCAGGACTGGCACCGTAGCGTCGAGCCGGTCAACAACGATGCCGCCGAGCAAGCCGCCGTTATCGTCCACAGCGTGCTTGGGGAGCTTCCGCCGCGCGACCGGCTGGTGCTCACGCTGCTTTATTTGGAGGGTTGCTCGGTGGCCGAAGCCGCCGATCGTTCCGGCTGGAGCCAGACGATGGTCAAGGTGCAGGCCCACCGGGCACGCAAGAAGCTGAAGAAACTGCTCGAGGAACGACAAATCGACGAGTCGATTTTTGAGCGATAGTTTTGATCCAATAAGATGAGCGATCTGAACCAATTCGAGCGTTTGGCAAGCGTGGCCCGCAACGAGCGCGCTCCGCGGATCGACGTGGCTGCGCGCGTGGCCGCCAGCGTCGACGCGTTCGAGTGCCGCCGCGGGGCGTTGCGAGCGGTGGGTTACTTGGGCATGGGGGCCGATTCGCCGTTATTGGCTTTTGCCGGCCTGTCGCTGGCCGCGGCGGTGTTGGTGGGCATGTTCGCGCTGCCGTGTTGGGAGTCGCTCGAAGATCCCCTGGTGGCCTTTTGCAAACCGTTAAGCGCAATCTTCGAATGAGTACCACTGAAACGACCTGGCCCGTTCCGCAAACCGCCGCAACCGGCGGGCGACCCCCGCGCCGCCTGCTGCTCGGCATGATGGTCGCCGTCTTCTGTTCCGGCGGCGTGATCGGCAGCGGCGCCTCGCTGATGCTCATCAACCGCCGCATCGAAGACAGCGCCAAGCGTCACGATCCCGTGATTGTGGGCCACCAGGTGGCATCGGAGCTCGAAGAAAAACTGTCGCTGAGCGAGGAGCAGGTCTCTCAGGTCGATCGAATCATGAAAGAGCATCTGGCGTCGATGGATCGGCTGCGGCGCGAAGTGTTCTTTCCGAAGATTCGCGAGTCGTTCACGCAGATGAACGAGGCCGTGGCCGCGGTGCTGAACGACGAGCAGCGCGTGCAGTGGACGGCCTGGCTGGAAGAGCGGCGGCAGCGCGTTTGCCCGCCGGGCGAACACGGCCGGCACGGGCGCGGGCATTTCCACAAGCCCTCCTCGGAGGGAGGGGATTCCCGTGTGCGCCGAGGCCGGCAGGACGGCGAATCAACGCCTGTTGAGAGCGGTGCGAACAGCCACTCGGACTGAACCGCTTCCAGCGGGCTTTGTGGCAGGCCGGTGATTAGCGGAACCGCCAAACACGGAGAACCACGACCTTCTGGGCCCGAACATCGACCCGGAAGGTTGCTCCCAAAGGGGCAACGAACACGATTCGACGATCGGCTTCGCGCGATTCGCTGTGCGCGTACGGATCGCTTTGAAGGAGCCGATCAATGTCGCGGGCAGCGGCTGTGATTTTCCGTCGTTCCAAGGAATCAGCATTAACCCACGTTGCAGCAAGGTCCGCGTCGGCATCGTCCTTCCACCGAACAACAAATTTCACAAGCGCTCCAGTCGAGCAAGGACCTCATCGATGCTGTAGTCCGGCCCTTCTTCTCTGCGCTTCCACTCTTCCTCACTAAGGGGCGGTTCATCGTATCCGGGAGGCGGCGAAGTGCTCACCGGCGTAAATATCCCGACGACACGCCCGGTCTCATCGCACAGATCGAGCGGCTGGCTGAGGTTGAGGAGCTTGCTGCGCAACTCGGCATCGATCGTGATTCTCGTCATAAGTCTATCCTTGTAGGTCGCATTCGTTCCGGCCTGCTTTGCGGAGGCTGGTTTATTATACACTTCACGCGGCGGAGAATGAGACATCGGCGGTGGCTGGGGCAGAGCCTGGCCAGGTGGAGGATGGCACTTCGTTCATCTCGGCGGCCAGGCGATGTCCCGGTGCGTCCAACCGGGGCATCGCTTGGCCGTCACGCTGTTGAAGTCGCCAGCCGCTATCGGGCCAAGCTCTGCCCCAGCCACCGCTTTTGCTCGCGGAAAACTGTCTCATTCTCGACCGCTAACTGGCCAGCCTCTGCCCCAGCCACCGCCATTCTTGGTTCGGCTAAATGTCTCATTGCTGGCCGCGTAAGGTATAGCCGTCCAGGATTCACTCGCCCAGCCAAGAACGGAACCGGCTGAACCTGCGCCTCAGCGGCAACTCCCGCCTGTAAGAGACCGCGTTGTTCAACGCCATCAAGCCTTGCGGCCGTCCACGTGGCGTCGCGATAATTGCCCGCTTTCAATCGACTTAGCGTACTTTCCGACCACCTTTGACGGTCCGCCATCGAACGTTGGCACACGGCTTGCTGAATGGGGCGACCGTTCCTGCCCGGGGGGGCGTGACCGCCAGATCGCCAGGCGATGCCCTACGGACTTTATATCTCGGCCGAAGGCGCCCAGGCGCAAAGCCTGCGCATGGAGGTCATTGCCAACAATTTGGCCAACGTCAATTCGCCCGGCTTCAAGCGCGAGCAGGCGGTCTTTCAGTCGCGGTTGGCCGAAGCCGTCCAGCGCGGCATGGCCGTGCCGGGCAGGGGCGGCCTCGATGACTTGGGCGGCGGCGTCGACAGCCTGGCGACGATCACCGATTTCTCGCCCGGCGCGTTGCAACCGACCAATGCCCGCACCGATCTGGCAATCGAAGGCGACGCCTTCTTCCAAGTCCGCCGCGACGGCAAAGACTTTCTCACGCGCGCCGGCAATTTCACGCTTACGCCGACGGGCAATCTCGTGACGCCCAACGGCGATGCGGTGCTTTCGACCCAAGGGACGCCCGTCGTCATCGACCCGCAGCTCGGCGCCTGGCACATCACCCCCGACGGCTCCGTTTCGCAGGCCGGCGACAACGTCTACCTGTCGCTGGTCCGTCCGAAATCCTACGGCGAACTGGTAAAGACCGGCGACAACCTGTTTTCGCCCTTGGCCCCGCCGCTCGCCATCGCGCCCGACGAGCGGCATGTGTTGAGCGGTTTTTTGGAGGCATCGGGCGTCCAATCGGTGGGCGAAATGACGGAGATGATTGAAACCTCGCGCGCCTTTGAAGCGAACGTCAACATGATTCGCAGCCAGGACCAGATTCTTGGAGAGTTGGTGAGTCGGGTGTTGAAAACATAGATCTTAGGTCTTGGGTCTTAGGTCTTAGGTCTTGGGAGCTGCCGAAGGCCCAAGACCAAAGGCCCAAGACCAAAGGCCCAAGACCAAATCGGTAAATCTTGAATCCCTCATCCTGATCCTGAACGCTCATGTCAATCCAAGCCCTCCGCACCGGCGCCACCGGCATGCGGGCGCAGGAAATGAACCTGGACGTGATCGCTAATAACATAGCGAACGTCAACACGATCGCCTTCAAGCGGTCGCGCTCCAACACCGAGAACTTGTTCTATCGATACATCAAATTACCGGGGGCCCAGGATGCCTTCAACAACTATGCTCCAACGGGCCTGGCTATCGGGCTCGGCACGCGCGTGCAGGGCACGCAAATGATCTTCGACCAGGGCACGTTCGATGTCACCAACAACCCCTACGATCTGGCGATCGATGGCGACGGGTTCTTTCAGGTGATCGACCCGACCACCAACAACTTTCTCTATACGCGGGCCGGCAACTTCGCGGTCAACTCCAACGGCATTCTCGTCGTCGGCTCATCGAACACCGGCCGCCAGGTGCAACCGCAGATCTCCATCCCCATCAACACGATGGGCATCGTGATCAGTTCCGAAGGCAACGTCTCCATCCAGCAATTTGGCCAGACGCAATTCTCGCAGGTGGGCCAATTGCAACTGGCAAAATTCATGAATCCCGAAGGTCTGCTGGCCATGGGTGAAAACCTTTACCAGGAGACGCTCTCGTCGGGCGCGGCGATCTTCGGCCAGCCGGGCACGAACGGCCTGGGCACGGTCGTACAAAACAGCCTGGAACAATCCAACGTCGATCCCACCAACGAGCTCATCGACCTGATCACCACGCAGCGCTCGTACGAGCTCAACTCGCAGTGCGTGCAAGCGGGCGATCAAATGCTGCAGCTCGTCAACAACCTGCGGAGGTTCTAGTATGAAGGCAGAAGGCAGAAGGCAGAAGGCAGAAGGAGACACGACAAGGCTGTTATGGCGAATCATTCGTTTTTGCCTTCTGCCTTCCGCCTTCTGCCTTTGCATCCTGCGCACCGACGCCGCTGAGATTCAGCTTCGCGGCGAATGCCAGGCCAGCGGACTCGTGCGTCTGGGCGACGTGGCGGAAATCCACGCCGCCGACGCCAAGGAGCGCGAGCAATTGCAAGCCATTGAGCTTCTTCCCGCTCCACCGGTGGGAGGCAAGTCGTTCGTTCGTGCCCGCGAAGTGCAGGACCTGCTGGCATTGCGGGGCCTCGACCTCTCCCGGCACCGCCTGACGGGGTCGAGCCAGATCGAGATTCGCAATGGTTCCCGATCGACGGCGCCGGTTTCGACGAGTGCCGCTCGGCGCGCCGCCGAGCGTGTGGAAGCCGCGATTGCCGCGTGCTTGCGGCGACAGGCCGCCGGCGACGAGGCATGGACCGCGGAAGTACGCCTGGAAGACGATCAAGTCCGGCTGCTCGCCGCGTCGAAAGAGTCGATCGTCGCCCGCGGCGGCAAACCGCCCTGGATCGGGGAACAGGAATTTGCGATCGCCGTGCCCGGCGCGGCGGGCGACCAGGCTTTCGTCGTAACCGCCAAAGTCGCCGCCGTTCCCCTGGTGGTGCTGGCGACGCGGGCCATGGTGCCGGGCGACGTCGTGCAGCGCCCGGACGTGAAGCTCGGAAAGGCCAAGTGCGACGCCTCGGATTTCCCCTTTCACCGCCTTGAGGAAGTACTCGGCCTGGAAACGAAACGCGCCGTCGTGGAAGGGCAAGTGTTGAAGCAAGACGACTTGCGCTCGCCCATCTTGGTGCGGCGCGGAGACGCCGTGGCCGTTTTTGCCCGAAGCGCGGGAATCCAGGTGCGGGCCACCGCGCGCGCCCAGGAAGACGGCGGCAAGGGCGATTTGATCGTCGTGGAATCGCTGTTGAATCGCGAGCGTTTCATGGCGCGGGTGTCGGGCATTCACGAGGTCGAAGTGTTTGCACAGGCGGCCGACGCGGACGCCGCCACAGGCGACGGCGAGCGACGGACCGCCGCGTTGAAACCGGCAATGATGGAAAGGAGGCGACGATGAAGATCATTCGACGGGCAGCTTTTGCCACCGTGACCGGGCTGGCTTTGACGCGGGGCGTCGATGCCAACGCCCAAAGTTCGAGCCTCTACGGCTCGCCCGGGGCACGGAGGCCATTGACGCTGGAAAACACCTCCTGGCTGTACATCAAGCCGGAAGAGCCGCCCGAAATCCAGATCAATGACGTCATCACCGTGATTATCGACGAAAAACAGCAACTCATCAGCCAGGCGATGTTGATGCGGAGGCAGCAAACCAGTTTCGACGCCGACCTGCAAAAATGGCTGCAGTTCAAGAATTTCGGACTAGGGCACGCGCCGATGACCGGCGGCAGCCCGGAAATCGAAGCCATGTACAACCTGCAAAACATGGTGCAGTCCAATTTGCGGGCTTCCGACGGCCTGCAGTTTCGCATCGGCGCCACGGTCGTCGACCTCCGGCCCAACGGAAACCTGGTGGTCGAGGCACACAAGCGCGTGCAAGACAACAACGAGATCTGGAAGGCTTCCCTGTCGGGCATCGTTCGGCGGCAAGACGTCTTGCCCAACAATACGGTCCTCAGCGAGGACGTGGCCGAGTTAAGCGTTTACAAGACCGAAGAAGGCCACGTTCGCGACGGCTGGCGCCGCGGCTGGCTGTGGTTGTTCCTCGACCGTCATAAGCCGTTCTAAAAGGCAGTGGGATGAAGGCAGAAGGCAGAAGTATGCAAATGAAGTCGGAACGGAGAGTGATTTATCGCCATCGGCGGCGGGCTGTAGGCATTTCGCCGCGGAGGGTCTTCTTGACCTTCTGCCTTCTGCCTTCTGCCCTCTGCCTTTCCTCGGCGCACGCGCAGATTCGGCTGAAAAACATCTGCCGCATCAAGGGCCAGGAGCAAAATACCCTGCAGGGCATGGGCCTGGTGATCGGCTTGAAGGGATCCGGCGACGGCGGAACCTTCCTTCCGGCGATGCGCAGCTTGGCGATGGCGATGGAGCTGATGGGGAATCAGATCGGCAAGGGGGGCGCCGCCGAGCTCAAGGACGCGCGGAACGTCGCGCTGGTCAGCGTTACGGCCACGGTGCCGGCGGCGGGGGCGCGGCAGGGCGACGAGATCGATTGCAGCGTGGCCTCGATCGGGTCCGCGAAAAGCCTGGAGGGGGGCCGGTTGTTCATCACGGCCATGATGGGACCGCAAGCCGAAGGGAGCCGAATTTATGCCTTTGCCGAAGGGGCGCTCCACGTCCATGACGTGAAGTTCCCGACGACGGCGCGCGTCCACCGCGGATGCCGCCTGGAAGAAGACTTTCTGAACGTCTTCGTCAAGAACAACAAGATCACGCTGGTCCTCGACGAGCACCACGCCGATTTCGAAGTGGCCCAAGAGATCGCCGACATGATCAACGGCAACTGGTACCTCTCGGACCAGGGAAAAGCATCGCAGCGCCGTCCGTCGGTCAAGCTCCTGGCATTGCAGACCAAGCCGGTGGCCAAAGCGCTGAATCAGCTCTTTATCGAGGTGACCATTCCCGACGCCTATCGAGACGAACCGGTCGACTTCGTGTCCAGCGTCATGGCCTTGACCATCGGCGAAGTGCGCAGTCCGGCAAGGGTCGTCATCAACGAGCGTGCGGGCAGTATCGTGATCGGCGCCGACGTCGAAATCGGTTCGATCGTCGTGGCCCACAAGAACATCGTGGTTGAAACCGGCGACAACCTGCCCGCCGAACGTTTTGTGGCGGTCGATCCCAGCGAACTGCAAACGGCGAAGCTGAAGGCGCTGGTGGCGGCGCTGAACGCGGTAAAAGTGCCGACCGCCGACATTATCCAGATCATCAAGGACATTGAGCACAACGGAAAGTTACATGGGCAACTTATTGTGGAGTAGGGTCCCTGAACCCCGAACCCTGAACCCCGAACCCTGAACCCTGAACCCTGACGCCCTCACCCCTCATGCAAACCCCCAACCTCCAATTGCTTTCCCAGCCGGCGGTGCCGACGCCGCCGGCACCGACCTCGCCGAAGCTGCGCGAGGCGTTTGACCAGTTCGTGGGCGAAACGTTTTATGGGCAGATGCTGGCCTCGATGCGAAAAACGCTCGGCAAGCCGGCGTATTTTCACGGTGGCCGCGCTGAAGAAATCTTTCAGGGACAGCTCGACCAGGTGCTGGGCGAGCAAATGGCCAAGGCCAATGCCGACAGTTTCACCGGACCGATGTTCCACCTTTTTACACTCCAACGAGGCTGAAAGCACACTTTCATGATCGACCACTCTTGGGAAGAAGACATCACCGCCTTGTTGAATGAGCTGACCGCGACTCAGGCCGATTTGCTCGCGCTGCTCGACGAAAAGCGCCGGTTCATCGTCTCCCGCGACGCTGCGGGCCTGGCGGAAATGGGCCCGCGCGAAGAGGCGATGATCGAGCGCCTGCACGCCTGTCAGGACCATCGCCGGGAGCTGCTCCAACGCGCCGCAAGCCAGCGCTTGCCAAGCGACAGCCTTCGAGCGTTGGCCAAGGTCGTGCCCGAACCGGCACGAGGCGAAATCGCCGAGCACGTCGACGAGACCGCCCGGCGCTTTCGGCTTCTCAGCCATCACAGCCTGGCCAACTGGGTACTCATCCAGCGCAGCTTGCTCCACTTATCACAATTGCTGGAGATTATTGCCACGGGAGGCCGCAAGAATCCGACCTATGGAAAAGTTGAACAAGGCCGGTCGGGCGGATCGCTGTTAGACCAGGCAGCCTAATAAATGATGAGAGATGAGAGATAAAGGATGAGAGATGAGAGGTGAGAGATGTTGTGCTTTGGATGGCTGCGCAAGGTGGGGCGAGCGAGCTTGCGAGCGCTGGCCACCGATTGCCGCGCTGCAGCTTTGGAACGACTTACCCATTCACGGTGGGCCGGCGCTCGCAAGCTCGCTGGTCCCACCCTACCCTGAACCCTGAACCCTCATCCCTAATTCCTCGTGTCGCTCTTCAGCACCCTCCAAATCGCCTCGAACTCGCTGCAGGCCAATCAAATCGGCCTGCAGGTCGTCGGCCAGAACATCGCCAACGACACGACGCCCGGCTACAGCCGCGAGGTGGTCAATTATGTTCCCGCGCCGACGCAGCAGATCGGCACCATCGCGCTGGGCACGGGCGTGCAAGTGCAAGGCGTCGTCCAAGTGGTCGACCAATATCTGGAAGAGCGCCTGCGCGGGGCCAACAGCGACGTGGCCAACAGCTCGCAGCAGAGCCAGACCTACCAGAACCTGGAAAGCATCGTGGGCGCGCTGCAGAATAACAGTATCGATTCGGGCATGAACAGCTTCTTTTCGAGCATCGGCGATATCCTGAATCAGCCGCAAAGCACATCGACCCGCAACCTGGCCGTGCTGCAGGGCCAAACGCTGGCGAACAACATCAACAACATGGCTACGCGCGTCACGCAGGCCCGCAGCGACCTGAACGACCAGGTTGCCGGCGTGACCTCGAACATCAACCAACTGCTGACGCAGATCACCGGCCTGAATACGAAGATCGTGACCATGGAGGGGGGGAACTCCGAGACGAGCCAGGCGGTGGGGCTGCGCGACCAGCGCGCCCAAGACCTGACCCAGTTGTCGAACTTGGTCGGCATCACCGTGCATGAGCAGCCCGATGGTTCAGACAACGTGTATGCAGGCGGCGACTACCTGGTTTTCGAAGGCACGGCCCGGCAGGTTGAAACAACCTATCAGGAAAGCAACGGCCTGACGGCCGCCAACATCTCGATCGTAGGCGAAAACTCGCAACTGAAAGCGCAAAGTGGGCAACTCGCCGGGCTGATCACCTCGCGCGACCAGATTCTCGGCGGCTATCTCGATCAGCTCAACGGTTTTGCCGGCACGCTGGCCAACGAGTTCAACAAGGCCTTTTCGCAGGGACAAGGACTCACCGGTTACACGTCGCTGACCAGCACGTATCCAGTGACTTCGGCTTCGGCCCCGCTCGACGCCGCGGGACTCGCCTTCACGCCGGTGAATGGCTCGTTTCAGGTGCAGACACTCGACCCGCAGACGGGCGCCACGACGACCACCACCATTCAGGTCGACTTGAACGGGCTCGACAAGAATGAAACGTCGTTAAACTCGGTCGCCAGTCAAATCAATGCCATCAACGGACTCAGTGCTTCGGTGTCGCCCAGCGGCAACTTGACGATCAACACCACTTCGCCCGGCCTGCAGTTCTCCTTCGGCAACGACACCAGCGGCGCCCTGGCGGCGCTGGGACTCAACACGTTTTTCACCGGCTCGACCGCGGCCGACCTGGGAGTGAATCAGGCCCTGGTCAGCAACCCGGCGGCCTTCGCCGCCAGCACGGCTGGCATCGGCGCCGACACCACGAACGCGGTGACCCTGGCCAACTTCATCAACCAGCCCTTGGCCTCGCAAAACGGTCAGACGCTAGGTCAGCTCAACGATCAGATCGTCGCCGACGTCACCCAGGGCTCGGCAGTGGCCCAGTCGGTGGCCACCGGCGACGGTTCGTTTCAGCAGACGCTGCAGGGGCAGCAAACGGCCGTCAGCGGCGTCAGTATCGACCAAGAGGCGACGGAAATGATCACGCTTCAGCAGACCTACCAAGCCTCGGCGAAGTTGATTTCCACGGTCAACACCCTGCTCAATGCGCTAATGAATATTCAGTTATGAACATTATTCCGGTCCCTTCCAGCCGCATCAGCGACACTTACGTCCAGCAGCAACTGCTGGAGCAGATGCAGCAGCAGCAGCAGAATCTGTCGAAGCTGCAACAGGAAATCAGCTCCGGCAGCCAGCTCACTCTGCCCAGCGACAATCCCTCGGCCGCATTGCAGGCCGTGGGGCTGCAAAGCTTGCTGGCCCAGAACCAGCAATACTCGACCAACCTCAGCACCAATTCGTCGTCGTTAAGCGCTTCGGATTCGGCGCTGAGCCAGGTCAACACGTTGCTCGACAACGTACAGGGCATTGCGCTGGGCGCCGTCGGAACCACCGCCACCGCCGGCACCCGCCAATCGGACGTGTCGCAGGTGCAGGATACGATGAACCAGATTCTCAGCCTGGCGAACACGATCTTCAACGGCCGCTACTTGTTCGCCGGCTCGGAGACCAGCGCGCAACCCTACGTGCTCACCTCAGCCGGGGTGGAGTACAAGGGCAACGACTCCCGGCTCTTGAGCTATGCCGACACCGGAAATCTTTTCACCACCAACGTCACCGGCGACAGCGCCTTCGGTGGGTTCTCCAGCGACATCGGCTCCGCCAACCTCACTCCCGTTTTGACCGCCGGCACGCCGTTGGCCGACTTGAACGGCGGCACGGGCGTCACGCCCGGCAGCATCGCGATCAGCGACGGCAGCCAGACCAGCGTCGTCGATCTCAGCTCGGCGGCGACCGTCGGCGACGTAGTGAAGATGATCGAGGCCCACCCGCCCGCCGGACGCTCCGTGACGGTCGACATCACCAACACCGGTTTGTCGGTTTCACTCGACGCGGCGGGGGGCGGTCCCTTGAGCATCGCCGACGTAGGCGGAGGCAAGACGGCCGCGGATCTCGGTATCGCCGGCACGTTGCTGAACAGTCCGGGTCCTCTCGTGGGAACCAACTTGAATCCCGTGCTGACGTTGCAGACGCCGCTCGGCAACATCCTGGGCACCAAAGCCTCGACGACCATCGCCTCGGCCGGGCCCAATAATGACATCACCGTCCAGGCCGATACCAACGGCCCGCAATCCAACGGCGCAAACGTGGTTTACGTGAACGATGCCTGGTATCGGGCCGCGCCGGGCATCACCGCCGGAAATGAGTTCGCCACCTACAGTCCGACGGCCACTTCCGCCGTGGCCTCGCTCAAGCTCAGCGGCCCCAATGCCGATCTGCTGCTCACGGCCACCACACCGGGCACGGCATACAACAACGTCGCGGTCAACATCGTCAACGGCGGAGCGATGGGCGACAATGCCTCGGCAAGCTACGATGCCTCGAATAAGACTTTGACCTTGACCGTCGACGGCTCCGGCCAGACTTCGATCGACTCGGCCATCGCCGCCGTCAACTCCACCGGCGTCTTCACGGCCACGCGCGACGCTTCCGCCGAGCCGAACACGTCGGGCGGCTTCGTGTTGCCCGCCGACATCCACAACAACGTCGGCAACACCTATTTGACCGGGGCCGACGCGAACACGTTGGCGGTACACATTCAAAGCGGCGCAAGCACTGCCAACGACGTCGTCAACGCCATCAACAAGACCGCCGCTTTCAACGCTTCGCTCAGTATCAGCGAGCTGGGCAACGACGGCACCGGCGTCGTCAGCGACGCGCTGGCCGACCCGTCGGCCAGCGGAACGCTGTCAGGCGGCAGCGGCGTGGCCTTCGACCAGAATTCGGGCATTCAAATCGTCAACGGCGGCCAGACCTACACCCTCAGCTTCGCCGGTAACAAGACCATCGAAGACCTGCTCAACTCCATCAACACGTCCGGGGCCTCGGTATTGGCGACCATCAACCCGGCGGGCACCGGAATCAACGTTCAGTCGCGGCTCAGCGGCAGCGACTTTTCGATCGGTGAAAATGGCGGCCAAACCGCGACCGAACTAGGCATTCGCACGCTTACGAGCACCACGCCGTTGGCCGATCTCAACTACGGGCAGGGCGTAGGCCATACCACCGGCGGCGATTTCACGGTCCAGCGCAAAGACGGCGTGACGTTCACGGTCGACATCTCCTCGGCCAAGACCCTTGGCGACGTCGTCAACCTGATCAACAACAACGCCACGAATACCGCCAGCGGCGTGCCGGTGGTGGCCCAGCTTAACTCCTACGGCAACGGCATCGAGCTGGTCGACAACGACCCGTCGACCACGGCCGCGCTCTCGGTCAGCGCCGTTAGCCCCAGCACGGCGGCCAAGGATTTGGGTCTGGTGCCGGCCAACTCGGGAACGAGCAACCCACCCACCGCCGGCGCGCTGGCCGCCGCCACGGTCGTCGGCACAGGCGGCAATAACGACCTGGTCTTTCAAGCGACGGGTTCCAGCACCGCGCTGAACGGAGTGACGGTGCAGTTTGTCAATACGGGCGCCGCGCCGGGCAGCGAAACCGTGAACTACGACAGCACCGCCCACACTTTGACGTTTGACGTCGGTCCGGCAACCACGGCCAATGCGATCATCAGCACCCTAGCTAACGATCCCGTGGCCGGCAAGTTGTTTTCCGCCTCACTTGCGCCCACCGATGGCGGCGCCGCCAACGACGGCACCGGCATCATCGATCCGACGGCGACGGGAACCCTGGCCGGCGGCACGCCCGACACGCTCAGCGGCGCCGACACCAACCCCCAGGAAGTTCCCGGCATTTTCACCGCGCTGGAGCGACTGCAAACGGCCCTGCGGAACAACGACGTGACGGGCATCCAACGGGCCACGACCCTGTTGACCAATGCGCAGCAAAACCTGTCGGACACGCGCGCGGCATTAGGCGCCAACGAGCAGGCTGTCTCCTCGTTGCAGAGCCAGGTGCAAACCGAGCAAACGCAGTTGCAAGGCGCCTTGTCGAACAACGTCGACGTGAACATGGCCCAGGCCATTTCCGACCTGGTGTCGCAACAAACGGCGTTTCAGGCATCATTGCAGGTGACGGGGTTGATCAGCAAGTTGACGTTGATCAATTACCTGTAAGAGGGATGAGGGATGAGGGATGAACAGGCGAGTGCAACGGCCGCACGAGCAGCTTGAGGTGTGTCGGTTGGCGCACGCCTTGGCGTTACGCGTGCATGCACTGACGCTCAAGCTGCCGAATCTCATCCCTCATCGATCGCAATCCGCGACTTTTTCTTGTTTCCTGCCGCATCCCGAACCGATCTAAGGAATGTGCGCTCCGGCGAGCGGCATACTTGGAACCGATGCCCCAGGGACGTAAGGGCGTAGCTATGCAAATCCGCACCACGCGTTTCGGCTCGTTGGAGCTTGAACCCGGCGATACGATCCAGTTTCCCGGCGGCTTGTTGGGTCTGGAGGACTGCCGTCAGTGGGTGTTGCTGGCCGACGCCCAAAACGGCGCCTTGGGCTGGCTGCAATCGACCACCCGCCCCGACGTGGCGCTGGCCGTGGTCAGCCCGCGGCGCTTCGTTCCGCATTATCAGTTCCGCGTGTACCGCAGCGAGCTGGCCCCATTGGAGCTGGCCGGCGTCAAAGACGCCCAGGTGCTGACGATCGTCGGCAAGAACGAGCGCTCGATTACCCTGAATTTGAAGGCCCCGATTGTCATCAACCTGGAGCGGCGCTTGGGCCGCCAGGTGGTGGCCAACGGCGACCTTCCCCTGCAACACGAGCTCAACAGCGTCCCCGCCACCCTGAAGAAAAGCGCATAGCCGCGCCAGCAGCAAAGGAGCCACCGATGCTCGTCTTGTCGAGACAGCGCGACGAAAGCATCATGATTGGCGACAACATCGTCGTCACCATCGTCGACATCCGCGGCGACAAAGTGCGGCTGGGCATCAACGCGCCGGCGGAAATCCCCGTCCACCGCCAGGAAGTCTACGAAGCCATCCAGCGCGAGAACCTCCGCGCCAGCCGCATCGAGCCCAAAGACACGCGGCACCTCGGCAAGGCCAAGGGATCCGAGTAGAACCCTGTATCCGGCCTGTAGCGATTGTTCCGCCTCGCTGCACGCGCGCACTTGGCCCGCCGCACATTTTCTCCAAAGTACGCAAGCCGGTCTGCCGATAGTGGCCTTAGAGACCGACATAGGGGCATGGCATTCGGCGTTCGCTTGCCAGAGACCTGAACGTCTCGACGGGTGGCGCCGAACAAGGCGGCCATGAACACAAACGACGCGGAAGGGATTGCGGGACCTAGCCAATCCGCCGCGCAGGCAAGCTGGTTCGGAAAGAGCGACTCTCCAACCACCGGCCAGGCTTGGAACTAGTCCCTCCTACACCAATATGGGAAATCCACGATGACCCGCATCAACACCAACCTCACCTCCCTTCAGGCGCAGACCAATCTCTACAACAACCAGCTTTCGCTGCAGACCTCGCTGCAACGGCTCTCGACCGGCCTGCGGATCAACTCCGGCAAAGACGATCCCAGCGGCCTGATCGCCGCCTCGGTGCTCGGCAGCGAAGTCGTCTCTACCGGACAGGCGATCACCAACAGCCAACGGGCCAACAACATTGTGGCCACGGCCGACGCCGCGCTGGCCCAAGTCGGCACGCTCTTGAACGACATCGCCGGCCTGGTGGAGGCGTCGGCCAATAAAGGCGCTGTTTCTTCATCGGAAATCGCCGCCAACCAGGTCCAGGTGGACAGCGCCATCGAGAGCATCGACCGCATCGGTCAAACCACCGTGTTCGGCGGCGACCAACTGCTCAACGGCAGCAAAGCGTTCAACGTGACGGGCAACCTCGGCTCCGCCTTCCAGAGCACCTCCGACATCACCGTCAATTCGTTCGATCCATCGCTGCACTCCGGCGTGCCCAATAGCGACGTGTCGCTGGCCATTACCCAGTCCGCCACCAAGAAAACGGTGAACGTCGTCGGCGATTCGCAGGGGGCCAACAGCGACGGTCTTTCCAATCTGTCGCTCGGTTCGGGCACCACCCGCGCCACCGACACCTTGGTGACCAATAACTTCAGTATCGGCAGCAATAACAGTCTGAACGACCTGAACACGACCTCCACGCGGGCCACGCGCACGATTACGGCTGCCACGCTGTCTGCCGTGGTCGCCGACAGCACGTCAAATGTCGATGTAACGATTACGGGAAATCTCGGCAGCCAAACCATTACCGCGCAATCGCTGAGCGGCGCAAGCGGTCTCGACACTGCCACCAACCTGCAGAGCCTGATTAACGCCCACTCCAGTCAGACGGGCGTCGAGGCTTCGCTGAGCGGCGGCAACGTCGTACTCACCTCGAGTTATGTCGGCGCCAGTGCCGCGGCGAACGTGAGCTTCTCCAATTACACGGGTGCGCACTCCAGCTCGGTCATCAGCACCGCCGATTTCGGCACCTATGTCGCCTCCGGCACACTGACCTTTAAGGTCACCGGATCGACAGGCACGTCGGGCAACATCGTTGCCAACGGCAGCTCGATCGCAGGTGCGGGAGGTGCCACCTATCTTGAGGGTTTGATCAATGCCCAGACCACTTCCACCGGCGTCACGGCCACGATCAATGGCAGCGGCAATATCCTGCTTACGAACAATACCGTGGGAACGCAGTCGCCTGCCTTCATCGGCAGTATTTCGGACAGCGGTACGGGCAACGCTGCCACGTTCACGGCCGATGCCAATCAAAGCCAGTTCACCGGTGCTGTTGCCGATGCGACCGCCGCCGCCGCCAACGGTGCCGTAGGTTCTTTGACCGCGGGCGTTACGGGCACCGGCCATACCGTCTTCACGATCACCGGCAACAAAGGCTCGGCCACCGTCGATACCGCCACCATCGGCGGCAACGACACGATCATCAACAACAGCGCCGCCAACAGCGGTGCCACCGCGCTGGCCGGCCTGATCAACACACGCACCGGCACGACTGGAATTACCGCCTCGGTCAACTCATCAGGCAACGTCGTCCTCACCTCCGACGGCGCCGGCGGCGGCTCCGTCGCCACCGTCACTGCCTCGGGTAGCGGCAGCGATTCGACCATTGTCAGCTCGGGCCACGCTCTCAGCAACCAGGTCGGCACCGACGGCACGACGAACCAGGTCACGCTGCAGTTGATCGGCGACTCGGGCCGCGCGGTGATCACGGTCGACAACAACGCCGTGCTCAACGATTCGTCTGCCCTGGCCAACGCCATCAACGCCGTTACGTCGCAGACCGGCATCACCGCTTCCGGATCCGGCGCGGGAGGCAACGTCACGCTCACCAGCCTCGACTACGGTTCCAACGCGCAGCTCTCGATTTCGGCCATCTCCGCCACGAACGCGAATGACATTACGCTGTTCAACGCGGCCAACACCCAGCAAACGACGAACGGCCTCGACGTTGCGGGCACCGTGACCACCAGCAAGGGCGGCGGCGCTTTCACCGGCCAAGGCGCCAACATCACCTATACCGACAACTCGATCAACCTCTCCGCGACGAGTTCGCCGAACCTGGCCCCACCCACCGCGGCCACCACGACGATTGTTGGTTCGGGCGGCGCGGGTGCCGGAATCAGCCACCTCACCGCCGGCGCGACCGACAGCAACACGATTTCCTTCACAGTAACCGGTTCTCTCGGCTCCGCCAGCATCAGCGGCATCAACGTGGCCCAGCTCCAAGGCGACAGCCGTGTGCTGGTCGACGCCATCAATAAGGTGTCGCTGCAGACCGGTGTCACCGCCAGCACGCAGGCCGTGGGCGGCTCGTATGCCTTGAGCAACATCGCGCTCACCAGCAGCACGGTGGGCCCGGGGGGCAGTGTTTCCATCCAGGCCAGTGCCGCTAGCGTTGCCGGAGACGTGACGACCTTCAACAACGCCGGCACATTCACAGCGACGGCCTCCGGCACCGCGGCGCCGAACACCGCCGTCGCCAATTTCGACGTGACCGGCGGCGCCCTGTTCCAGATCGGCCCCACCGTCAACTACACCAATCAAGTGAATGTGAACATCACCACGCTCGATAGCCACTTACTCGGCCAAAATGTCGGCACGACCGGCTCGCTTGGCCTGCACGACCTTCACACCGGCGGAAGCCAGGTGCTGAGCAGCACCGATTTGACCAATGCGGCCACCATCGTGTCGCAAGCGATCAGCCAGATCGCCACGCTCCGCGGCCAGCTTGGCGCCTTGCAAGCCAACGTGCTGCAAAGCAACATCACCAGTCAACAAACCGCCCTGCAGCAGGTCACCTCGGCCCAAAGCAGCATTCAGGACGCCGACTTCGCCGCCGAAACGGCCAACCTGACGCGGGCCCAGGTGCTCGTGCAGGCCGGCACCAGCGTGCTGGCCATCGCCAACCAGCAGCCGCAAAGCGTGCTCGCCCTGCTGCCCAAAGGCTAGACCGTGAATTCGCTAATTTGCCCGGTCGGCCAGACGAATTCGTCTGGCCGGCCGCGTTTATACGACACGCGGGGAAGAACAAGACATTTTTCGGTGGTTGGGGCACGTAGGGTGGGACCAGCGAGCTTGCGAGCGCCGGCCCACCGTTGGCGACGTCGATTACGGTGGGCCGGCGCTCGCAAGCTCGCTGGTCCCACCTTACGACTAGGCGTCTGACGCCTAGGACCTTTGGAAGATCCCACAGAGAGCAGGAGGACGATCACGATGGCGGGCGTTAGCAGCGTGGCAACGCCGTCTTCCAGCAGCAGTTCGCCCACGGCCTTTGTTCCCACCGCCGGACAGGGCCTCATCTCGTCCAGCACGGGCATCGTCAGCGGGCTGCAAACGCAGCAGATTATCAGTGCGTTGTTGACCTTCGACCAGGAACCGGTCACGAGCCTCAACAACCAGATCACCTCCGAGCAAAACCAGCAGAGCGCTTTTTCGACATTATCGTCCCAGCTCGCCGCGTTGCAGGCCGACGCGCAGCAATTGGCAAGCTTCAGCGTGCTCGGCGCCCGCTCGGCCAGCAGCTCCAACCCGTCGGCCCTCACCGCCTCCGCCAGCGCGGGCGCGCCGCTGGCGAGCTACCTGGTGACGCCCGTCGCCCAGGCGCAGACGCAAGCACTGCTCTCCAACGGATTTTCCGACAGCTCCAACACGCCGGTCGGACAGGGCACGATCACGATCAAATTAGGCGGCTTTGTCGCCCCTTCGACCTCGTTGCAGCCGCTCAACGGCGGACTAGGCGTGGCCCGCGGAAAAATCAGCATCACCGACCGCAGCGGCGCTTCCGCCACCATCGACCTGGGTTCCGCCCGCACCATCGACGATGTGGTGAACGACATCAACCAGACGGCCGGCATTCATGTGCAGGCCTCGCTGAGCGGCAATTCGCTGGTCATCACCGACAAGTCGGGTTCGACCGCCGACAACCTGATCGTACAAGACGTGGCCGGCGGCACTACCGCCGCCAGCCTGGGCATCGTCGGTTCCGTCGCCGCCAATACGCTCACGGGCACCGATCTGGTCAGCCTATCGGGCAGCACGCAACTCAGTTCGTTGAACGACAACAACGGCGTCGCCTCCGCGCCGGGAGTCGCCGATTTCACCGTCACGCTCAAGGACGGCAGCAGCTTCGCCGTTCAGCTCGGCTCGGCGAAGACGTTGCAGGACGTGCTCACCGCCATCAACGGCAACAGCCAGAACGGCGGCAAGCTCACCGCTTCAATCTCCGGCACACACCTCGTATTGACCGACAACACAGGCGGCGCGGGCACACTCTCCGTCACCGCGCTCAACGGCAGCAGCGCCGCGAAGGACCTGGGCATTCTCGGCACGGAGCAAGGCGGCGGCGTCCTTACCGGAACGCAAATCATCTCGGGCCTCGACACGGTACTGCTCAAAGACATCAACGGAGGGTCGGGCATTACCACGCCGGGCCAGATCCAGCTTACCGACCGCAGCGGCGCCACCGCGACCGTCGACCTGACCAACGCCGCGACACTCAACGACGTCATCACGGCCATCAACGGCGCGGGACTCGGCTTGGCCGCCTCGGTCAACGCGGCCGGGGACGGCATCCAAATCAACGACACCACCGGCAAGACGACTTCGAACCTGATTGTCGCCGACGTGGGCGGCGGCACCACCGCCGCAAATCTGCACATCACATCCAACGCCGCTGCCAACAGCGTGAACAGCGGCGACCTCAATCTCCGCTACATCAATACCAACACCCCGCTCAGCCAACTCAACGGCGGCGCCGGCATTCAGCCCGGCACCTTCCAGATCACCGACAGCGCGGGCCGCACCGGCACCGTGGATTTGAGCGGCACGAACATCAATACGGTGGGCGACGTGATCACGGCCATCAACACCTCCGGCGTCGGCGTGCATGCGTCGATCAATGCCACGGGCGACGGCATCTTGCTGACCGACGTGGCCGGCGGCAGCGGCACGTTGCAGGTCGCCGATCAGGGAGGCACGACCGCCGCCAGCCTGAAACTGGCTGGCACGGCCATCGGCGGGCAAATCGACGGCGCCTTTCGGTATACCGTCGCGGTTGGCCCGAAAGACACCCTCAGCACGCTGGAGCAGTCGCTACTCAACTCGGGGGCGCCGGTCACCACCAACATCCTCAACGACGGCAACTCATCGCAACCGTATCACATCCTGATCGGCAGCACTCAGTCGGGCCTCGCCGGGCGGCTGCTGGTCGATACCGGCACGACCGGACTTTCGCTCTCGACGTTGACGCCCGCCGCCGACGCGGCCATCCAAGTCGGCCAGGGCGACGGAAGCAACTTGCTGTTCACCTCGCCCACCAACACGTTCAGCAACATTCTGCCGGACTTGACGGTCAACGTCGCCGGCACCAGCTCTACCCCGGTGACGGTCACGGTGGGCCAAGACACCAGTGCTCTGGCAAGCGCCATCCAAAGTTTCGTCAACGACTTCAATACGGTGACGGGCACGATCGCCCAAGACGATTCTTACGACACGAGCACGAACACGGGCAGCGTGTTGTACGCCAATCCGACCGTGGAGCAGATCAGCAACACGATCACCAGCGCCGTCACGGGCGTCTCGGGCAACTCCACCGACCAGACCCGCAGCCTGTTGCAAATGGGCATCACGCTCAGCAACGGCCAACTCAGCATCAATTCCACGGCCCTGCAAGCCGCGCTCACGGCCGATCCCAGCGGAGTGCAGGACTTCCTGGGCAACGCCACGACCGGTATGGCAACGCAGCTTTCCGCCGCGTTACAGAATTTTACCACGCCCTACACCGGCGCCATCGCTCAGCAAAGCAGCAATCTCACCCAGCAGATCAGCGGCCAGCAGTCGCAGATCAGCTTCTTGAACGCCCAAATTGCCTCCAAGACGACCTTGTTGCAAGACGAGTTTGCCAACATGGAGACGTCGCTGGCAACCATCCAGGCACAGGGAAGCATGCTGACCCAATTGAGCAATCTGGCCAACTTCAATGCGTTTTATGCGAACGGCGCGGCGAATTCGAGCAACAGTTCGGGCGGTTAATGGAAGAGTGGCGATCGCCTTGCGACGGCGCACGCAGTGCCGGCGATCTTGTCCGACAACAAAAGGGAAACCAATGGCGTACCAACGGCCGGGCGACAGCTATTTCGAGACGCAGATTCTTACCGCGACGCCGCAAAAGCTGCGGCTGATGTTGATCGACGGCGCGCTGACCTATGCGCGGTGGGCCGCCGAACATTGGCAACACGGCCGCATCTACGAAGGCGGCGAAGCCATCGCAGGCTGTCAGAACATCGTGACGGAACTGTTGCGCGGGCTCCGGCCTGAAGAAGCGCCGGAGCTCGTCGGCAAGGTTGCGGCCCTTTACAACTTCGTCTTCGGCTCGCTGATCGAAGCGGGGTTGAAACGTGACGCCCTCAAGCTGAACGACGCCGTCACCGTGCTTGAAATCGAGCGCGAAACCTGGCGGCAAGTGTGCGAGCAGCTCGGTTCCTCGCTCGACGACGACGCGCGCCCGCAGCTCCGTCGTTCGCCGCACTTCCTTCAACACGTCGACGACCTGGCCAGCCGCGGCTTTTCAGCCGACGCTTGACGAGCGGTCATTTGACGCCTTCCCGGCGCGCGCCGTATCATGCCGCAAAGCGTTAATGTGCGCGCCGCCTCGCGGTTGCCGTAGGGTGGGCCGGCGCTCGCACGCTCGCTGGTCCCACCCTACCAATTGCCCCGCACAAACTCCTGTTTATGTCTATTACCAAACACCTGATCCGGGTCGGTCACAGTCCCGATCCCGACGACGCCTTCATGTTTCACGCCCTGGCGAACGGCAAGATCGAGACCGACGGCTACGAATTCCGTCACGAGTTGGTCGATATCGAAACGCTCAACCAGCGGGCCTTCGCCGGCGAGCTGGAGCTGACCGCCCTCAGCTTGCACGCCTACGCCTACCTGACCGATCGCTACGCCCTTTGTCCCTGCGGCGCGAGTATAGGCGACCGTTATGGGCCGATGGTTGTTTCCCGCACGGCCATGTCACTCGACGATCTGCGGAAATCTACCATCGCCGTGCCGGGCAAGCTGACGACGGCGTTCTTGGCATTGCGGCTATGTCTGGCCACCGATTTCGCCCACGTGATTGTGCCGTTCGACCAGATTCTCGACGCCGTCGAGGCAGGCAGCTTTCAGGGCCGGCCGATTGACGCGGGGCTGATTATCCACGAGGGGCAGCTCACCTACGGCGACCGCAAGCTGAAGCTCATCGTCGACACCGGCAAGTGGTGGCACGAGGAGACGGGCCTTCCGCTGCCGCTCGGCGCCAACGGCATCCGCAAGGATCTCGGGCCTGCCGTCATGCGCGATGTGACGCGGCTGTTGAAGGAAAGCATTCAATACGGACTTGCGCACCGGGAAGAGGCGCTGGATTACGCCTTGCGTTACGGCCGCGATCTCGACCGTCGTCGGGCCGACGAGTTCGTGGGGATGTACGTCAACGACTGGACGCTCGATTTTGGTTCCCGCGGCCGCGAAGCAGTCAGGCAACTGCTGGCGCGCGGCCACGCGGCGGGCGTGATTCCGCAGGCGGTCGAGCCGGAGTTCGTCGAGGTCGAAGCGTGATCGATCGCAGCGCCGCGCCCGCCGAGCAGCCGAAACCGAAGGGCTGCATGAGCGTATTGTTGGCCTTGGTGCTGGCGGTGCTTGTGTTCGCCGGACTGTTTATTTTGACGTCCGGTGCGGTCGCACCGGCGGCGGTGATTGCGGGCGTCATTTTCGGTATCGCGGCCTTGCACTACATTGTTTGGGGTTGGTGGCTCAGCGGAATCATTCGCCGCCAGGTCGAAGAAGAGGAAAACGACACGTAGGGTGGGACCAGCGAGCTTGCGAGCGCCGGCCCACCATGATCGGCTCCGAGAACCATGAAACTGAACCAACGAGCGTCGCAGCTTTGTCACGCGGTAGCGCAACGTGCCTCTGATCTTCGCGCCGAGGTCCACTGCGTCGCCGGCGCCTCAGTGATTGACCTGGGCGTAAATGCCCGCGGCGGCCTGGAGGCGGGCCTGGCGCTGGCCGAGATCTGCCTGTCGGGCTTGGGCCGCGTGCAGCTTGTGGCTGGCGACGCCGCCGTATGGCAGGGTCCAGCCGTAGCGGTCGCCACCGATCACCCGGTCGCCGCTTGTCTGGCATCGCAGTATGCCGGCTGGCAGGTGGCCATCGGCAAGTATTTCGCCATGGCGTCGGGGCCGATGCGTGCCGTGGCCGCCAAGGAAGAACTTGTCAAACAGCTCGCGCTGACAGAAGCCGCCGATGTGGCCGTGGGCGTGCTGGAAACCTCGAAACTGCCTCCGGAGGAAGTCGTCAAACACCTCGCCCATGCGTGCGGTCTGCCGAGTGTAGCCCTGACGCTGGTGGCCGCGCGAACCGCCAGTCAGGCGGGCACGGCGCAAGTCGTGGCACGAAGCGTCGAGACGGCGTTGCACAAGCTGCACGAGTTGAATTTCGACGTGAGCCGCATTGAGAGCGGTTGGGGGCTGGCGCCGTTGCCGCCGCCGGCCGCCGACGACCTGGCCGGCATTGGCCGTACGAACGACGCCATTCTCTACGGAGGTCGGGTGACGCTCTGGGTCCGCGGCGACGACGATAGTTTGCAGGAGATCGGGCCAAAGATCCCGAGCTGTTCGTCAAGCGACCACGGCGAGCCTTTCGCCGAAGTTTTCCGCCGGGCCGGGCACGATTTTTACAAAATCGACCCGCTCCTGTTCAGTCCCGCCGCGATCACGCTGTGCAACGTCGATTCCGGAAGGTCGTTTACCTTCGGCCGCCTTATGCCCGAAGTGATCGAGCGATCGTTCCGCGGGTGAATGGGTTTGAATTGGTGGATCGTGTTTGCCACCGGCTCGTCTTGCTTTTTCGCGGGGTTTTCGCCAAAATCGCGACCCCGAAGCGGCTTAGCCCGGTCTATTGACTCGTATCACGTGCCCGGCGAGATCACCCGCAGTCACAATCGCGTTATGGATCCGTTCGGCCAAGGCGAGGAAATCTGGGTCGTAGGTGCATGCGATGATGCCCGAATGAGCAGCGCGGTGCCGGTGCAGGCGGAAGAAGTGTTTTCGGTTGAGTGTAAGTACCGCTCGACCCTGCGAAATCGCGAACTCGAGAACAGCCGGATCGCTGGTCTTCTGATTCGCCTTGCCCGTTTCCGCGACCGTTAGCGCGTCGTGGCCAAGTCGGCGCAACTCTTCGACGACCGGCAATGGGAAGTTCTCGTTGGCATAAAGCAACGCCACGCTAAGCTTCCTCATTCTCCCGGATTTGCTGCTCGATTTGGTCGCGATGCATTTCGACCAAAGCCCAAGCGTTGACCAGATCCTGAGCTTTCAAGGTCGGATAGGCCCGCAACAGTTCGGCTTCGGTGCTGCCTAGTTGCCGAGCTCGCTCCAAGACCCAGACAGGAATCCGGGTTCCGGCAATGCACGGCTCACCGCCGCAGACGTCCGGCGTGGACTCGATGCCGGAACCGCCGCCCGAAACTTCGCGCGCGAGCCATTCGAGCACCTGAACCTTCTCGGCAGGCGAAAGAGACGACAACTGCGTTTCCAATTGCTGGGGCGTCATTCGAGGGGCTGCTCGGCACGGCTTGTTGCTCCGGCGTTTTAGCAATTGTACCATAGCTCCTGTTGCGGGGCATAAATGCGTCTCAGTTCGCCTCTTTTAAGGTGGCGACCCATGCGACGGGCTGTCGACGAGCGCGGCATGACTCTATGAATATCACGATCGTTAGGCGACGGAGGCTTTCGCCGGTGGAAGTCAAGATGCTGGAAGCAGCCGACGGCGACGTAATCGCCCGCGGCTCTTACTATGGTGGCCCGGACTACGAGTTCGTCGTCGGAGTTGGGGGGCAAGTGTTCTTCCGCGTGGTGGGCGATGCAGAAATGGTATGGGCCGGCCCGAATGCGGCGGAGTTCCGCCGGATCACAGAGGCTTGGAACCGCTACCGGGCGGAGGTAGTGCATCGGCCCTCCGGGGCGGCTCAGTTGGAGCGTGTGGCGCGGTTGCGGCGGGAGCTTGCGGGGCTCGGGGCTCTGCCCGCCGACCTACCGCCGGACCCTGAGCCGCTTTGGTCGTTGCTGCTGTTCGAGGCTGAGCACGAGCTCGGGTAGCAAGGCACGCGTCTAATGCATCTCCGCCTCGCAGCTCCCGATTCCGCTGCGTAGAAAATTGAACTGCACGTTTGGATGGTCCGCCAACAGCGACATCGGCACCGACGAGTCCGGGATGCGTTTTGAAATCATCAACGTGGTCAGCCGCTGGCCGAAGGGATTGTCGTGGTTGCCGGCGTGCCAAATTGAAACCTTTTCCGCCAACCACGTTTCGGCCGGGCCGACCGAGATCGCTTGCGTCGGCACGTTGGTCACCACGCCGCCGCCCGACGTGCGGGCATTCTGAATGATCGTCATCGGGTGTAAATCGACGACCCGCGTCGTGAGCTGCCGGTATTCCGCGGGCGTGGGCGGCTGGTCGCGATATTGGCCCTCGCGACGGGGCGGATCGTTGAACGCCCAGTGCTTCACCTCGCCCTGCCCGCCTTGCATGGTGACACAGCGGGCACGCCGATAACTTTCGATGTACTCGCGAGCGTCCGTTTTGGGAAAATGAATGTTCATTCGTGGCATCCGCAACTCCGGTCGAATGCGGTTGAAGCACATCTCCATATCGGCGCGGGCAAAGCTGAGCGGGAAGTCTTCCGGCGCCTCGCGGCCATCGATCACCCATTCGTCCATGCCCCAGAAATGGGCGTGCCGCAAGTCGATTTCCAGCTCATTCACCAGTCGCGCGACCAGCGGAAGCTGCTCGGTGGGGCCAATCGGGCCGCATATCCCCGCCGGGCGTTCGGGCGTGGCCTGGCGCCAGGCGGTGATATACTCCAGGGCCTCGGCCAGGTAAAACTCTTCCGTTGTCTCATAGAACCGGACTTGAAAGCCGGGACGAGAGAGGGCGGCGAGGTCATCGGCGGTCAGCCGAGCGGCGTCGTCCAAGATTTCGCGGTCGAGCGTGGTGTAGTCCCACCAATCGGGGCTGATTTTGCTTACGGGGCGCATGGCATTGACGGGGTCGATTGGGTGCTGCGCCGCAAGTCTATCTCCGGCGACGGCGGCTGGCAACCGATACCCGACTTCGGCGACGCGCGGGCCGGCGCTCGCAACCTCGCTCGTTCCACCCTACAATGGATCGATGTTCGGCGGGTGCCGCATCGAAATCTCAAGCTGGATTTACACGGTGGAACTCCTGGTAATTGAAGACGACCCGGTCATCGGCAAGGCCCTGCGCCAGGGCTTCACCGAGTCGGGGCAGAAGTGCGCTTGGGCAAAGCAGGGCGACAAAGGTCTATCGTTGGCCACCAGCCAACGCTTCGACGCCATCGTGCTCGATCTGATGCTGCCCGGCATGCCGGGGCTGGATGTGCTGCGCGAGCTTCGCCGGCAAGGCATTCGCACGCCCGTCATACTGCTCACGGCATTGGGCTCGGTCGACGAGCGCGTGGCGGGCCTGAATGCCGGGGCGGATGACTACATGGTCAAGCCGTTCGCCTTCTCCGAGTTGACGGCGCGCATCGAGGCCGTTTGCCGCCGCAGCGTCGACCGGCCCTCGGCCGTGCTCGAGGTGGGCGATTTGACGCTCGACTTAACGACGCGCCGCGTGCATCGCGGCCCTGACGAAGTCGAGCTCACGCCCACCGAGTTCAGCCTTTTGGAGCTGCTCATGCGGCACGCCGGCCAGGTGGTCACGCGCAAGATGCTTTGCGAACACCTCTGGCAGTCCGACTGGGAGGGAACGACGAACGTGATCGAGGTCCACGTGAACCGCCTTCGCGGCAAGCTCGAAAAGAAGTTCCAGGACTCGTTGATCCAGACGGTGCGAGGTCGCGGCTATGCCATACGGGCGACTTAGCGGCGCATTTCGCTCGCTGCGCTTCCGGCTGACCGCTTGGAACACCGCGGTGGTGGTGCTGACCGTGGGCGGGGCGTTGATCGGCGTGCGCGAGGGGCTGCGCCACACGCTGCAGGGCGACATGGACCAGCGGCTCCGCGAAGACGCCGAAGAACTGGCCCAGGCGGTGATTCAGTCGTACCCCGACCTGGAAGGCGTTTTTCAACAGATCGACCGCAAGGCCGCCGCCCATTGGCACCTGAACCTGTTCATTCAACTGCTCGACGACGACGGCAAGGTGATCCGGTCGAGCAAGGACGCGCCCGAGGTGCAAGCCGCCCCGCGCCGTTCGGGCGAGTTGCTGGCCACGGCGCAGGGCTACCGCATCGCACGTCGCCGCTTCGGCGGGCGCGGCACGCCCCATTACACGGTCCGCATCGGCGCCTCGCAGGCAGGCATCGAGAACGACGTGGCCGTGGTCACGCACTTGATGACCATCGCCGGCGCCGCCGTGCTGCTGTTGGCGCCGTTGGGCGGTTTCTGGTTGGCTGGCCGGGCCACGCACCCCCTGGAAGCCATCATCCACACCGCCGCCCGGCTGCGCCCCAGCCACATGGACGAACGGCTGCCGATCCGGGGCACGGGCGACCAACTCGACCAGCTTTCCATCACCATCAATCATTTCCTCGACCAGATTGCCGACTACCTGGAGCGCAACCGCGAATTCGTGGCCAATGCGGCCCACGAGCTCCGCTCGCCCCTGGCCGCCATTCAAAGCTCGGTCGATGTGGCGCTCAACGCCCCGCGCTCGCCGCAGGAATACCAAGACCTGCTCTGTGAAATCGTCGATGAGTGCAGCCGGCTGGGCGTGCTGGTCAATCAGCTCCTGCTGCTGGCCGAACACGACAGCGAGGAGCGGCGCATGAAGTATGAACCAGTGCGGCTGGATCAGGTTGTCACCACTTCCGTGGAGATGTTTCGCGGCGCGGCGGAAGAACACAATCTATCGCTGTCGTGCGACAATCGGGTCGCCACCGTGGTGCTGGGCGACGCTGCGCGGTTGCGGCAGGTGGTCAACAACCTGATCGATAACGCCCTGAAGTTCACGTCGCCCGGCGGCCGCATTTCCGTCGAGCTGCGGCGCGACGCCGCAAACGAGCAGGCCGTGCTTTCGGTGAGCGATAGCGGTATGGGCATTTCGCCCGACGATCTGCCGCACGTCTTCGAACGCTTTTACCGTGGCGACAAGTCGCGACACCGGGGCAAAGAGATCTGCGGCAACGGTCTGGGGCTGAGTATATGCAAGTCGATCGTCATCGCGCACGGCGGCACGATGGGGGTGGAAAGCAGTCTTGGCATGGGCACCACGTTCGAGGTAAGGTTCCCGTCGAGTGTCGAGGCCAGCCTTCGCGAGCCGGAAGCCGCGGGAGTGGTGTAGGGTTCAGGGTTCGGGGTTCAGGGTTCAGGGTTCAGATGAGGGATGAGGGATGAGGGATGCCTTCGCTTACTGAAGCCCCAAGCCCCAAGGCCCAAGGCCCCAAGCCCCAAGG
This sequence comes from Pirellulales bacterium, assembly GCA_035533075.1. Lineage (NCBI taxonomy): Bacteria > Pseudomonadati > Planctomycetota > Planctomycetia > Pirellulales > Pirellulales bacterium. The sequence goes on from DATLUO010000012.1 coordinate 39,562, forward strand.
CCAAAGGCCCAAGGCCAAAGGCCCAAGGCCAAAGGCCAAAGGCCAAAGGCCAAAGGCCCAATCCTGAACCCTGAACCCTGAACCCTCGTCGAACCCCGAACCCCCCCGAACCCTAATCCTCCGGTGGTTCCCCAATGCGGCGCAAGTACTCGGCCAACAGTGATTGCAGCTCGAGCAACGCCTGCCAGCGCCGCTCGTCGACCGAAACGCGCCGGCTGCCGCCCTCCGTGCGCACCGATGCCAGCAAGTTGCGGAGCCGCACGTGCAAATACTCCAGCATCTCGGAAAGCTGCGCCGCTTGGCCGGGGCTCATCCGGTCGGGCAGCGACGGTGGCTCGGCGATGCCCAGCGTCGTTTGCAGTCCGGGGTTCTCGCTCCAATTCAACTCGAAATCGAGACTCGCCGCGCGTGGCGAGCCCGCGGCAGAGTCGGGGCTGACGGTGCCGGTGGTGTAAACGTCGCTGCCTCGCATCTTGGCCAGTCGCTCGGCAATCTCTTCGCGCGAACCGAAGAGCAGCACCGACCGCCCGACGCTGATCATGTCGCCCACCCGCAGGATGCGAAGCTGGATGTCTTCGCCGTTGACCTTGGTGCCGTTGGTGCTTTCCAGGTCGGTGAGCACCAGCTTCTCCTGGTCCTCTTGAATCTTGATGTGAAATCGGCTGACGCGCTCGTCGTTCAACTGCACCGAGTTGCCTTCTTCGCGTCCGATGGTCACCGGCGTGGAAAGTTCTTCGAAAACCTTGCCTCGGTCCGCGCCGTCCAACACTCGTAATGTGATCAAGGCCATCTCGCTTGAAGAACCCGCGGCTAAAACGTATCTTGGAACTCTTGCCTCGCGCCCGTGGCGCAACTGGACAGCGCATCGGTCTTCGGAACCGAGGGTTGCAGGTTCGAATCCTGCCGGGCGTAGTTTGAATTTTTCTCCCGACCAGAAGGATTATATCATATCTTAGCACGACGGCTCATTCCAACCACCCGGACCGAAAGCCGGTCGTTTGTTCCGGCGTAGGGTGGGACCAGCGAGCTTGCGAGTGCCTGCCCACCATCGGCGCGAATCCAGTTTTGCTGTTGCGCTTCGCCGGGATGCTTGATGCCCCGTGTGGTGGCTGGGGCAGAAGCTGGGCCGAGATCGGTTCGGCCCTTGCAATACGCACCGCCGGCCCAGCGAAGCCCCGGCGGTGGTGCGACCGGGGCATCGCCGCGACGGAGCGGGTTTGCGCGGAACTGCCCAATCGGCTCGGCTCTGCCCCAGCCACCGCCATTCCGTTTCAGTTTAGGCGTGTGGTTGCTAAAAAAAACGCGCAGGACGGACTATGAAGCCCATCGTTCAGTTAGCCGTCGCCGGAACAGAAACATCATCAGTGAATCGCAAACCCAACTGCGGCAGCGGGTTATGGTTCATCCTGGAAAGCTCTCGGCAAGCAGGATGGGCAATCGACACCAGCCTTCCCGAGGACACCGAATTTCTCGATTGTAGCGGTTATTCGTTCCGATAAAGCCTGCATGGTTTGTGCGATCTTTCCGAATTCGACCGTGACCCTTGCAGGAGTCCCACTGATGAGATTCGCGATTTCGGCGTGCTTCGCCCTCGCGTTGGCGGCCGGCAACACCGGCTGCTGCTTGTTCTGCCACCCGATGTTTCCCTGTCTGCACCGGCATTGCAACAACGAGTGCGGCGATATGGGCTGCCAGCGTGCTCCCATCTTTAACTGGTCGCATTGCTGCGATACTTGCGACCACTGCGGCGACTGGACCGGCCAGAGCATCATCGCCAGAACGGGCGGCAACTCGCCGCAAGGGCAGTACGTCGCCAACGACCGCAGTCGCGCGGTGCGGCCCGCGAGCCGCGTCGTGCCGGGCAGTTACCGCGAAGTGACCACCGTGCCGCCGCCGGGTGACGAGGCCGAAGAGGATATGGTGGACGAAGGACCGGCGCTGGTGGCCGAGGCGCCCCGTGTCCGGCGTGTCCGCTCGAAATCGCGGCCCCGACCACAAGTGCGGATGCAAGAAGATGAATAGCCGCGTTGCTCATGGTGCGGGCGTTTTGCCTGCACCGGGGCAGTCGGGACGCCCGTACCCTCATCGGTACACCTCTCGTCATTCGTCGGCGATCGCGTAAACTAAAAGTCCCTTGTCTGCCTTGACAAGGGACTTTTGTTTTTTAACGATTGAGAAGCATCATGGCCATCAGCGGCGCCCAAGCATTGCTCGACATGCTGTTTGAGTCGGGGGTGCGCTACCTCTTCGGCAATCCCGGCACGACCGAACTGCCCCTGATGGACGCGCTGGTGCTCGATCGACGCATTCAGTATGTGCTTGCCCTGCAAGAGGTTCCGGTCGTCGCCATGGCCGACGGCTATGCCCAGGCATCGCGCACGTTGGGCGTGGCAAACCTGCACATCAGTTGCGGCCTGGGCAACGGCATGGGAATGCTCTACAACGCCTACCGCGCCGGAACGCCGCTGCTGGTCACGGCGGGCCAGCAAGACCGGCGGCTGATGACCTCGGAGCCGATCCTGTGGTCCGACATGGTCTCGGTTGTGCGTCCGTGGACCAAATGGGCGACCGAGGTCGACCGGCTCGACGACCTGCCGAGTTTGCTGCGGCGGGCAATCCAGGCCGCCCTCACGCCGCCGACCGGACCCGTGTTTCTCTCGCTGCCGATCGACTTGCAGATGGAAATGGCCGAGCTCGACGTGGCTGCGGCACCGAGGCTCGACACGCGCGTGCGTCCGCCGGCCGAAGCACTTCGCCGGGCAGCCGAGCTGCTGGCGGAAGCCAAGAATCCGGCCATTCTCTCCGGCAGTCGCGTGGTCGAGGCCGATGCGGTCGGGCAGGTCGTGGCATTGGCTGAGCAACTCGGTGCGCCGGTGTTCACCGAGTCGGGCACGACACACGGCCGCCTGGCCTTCCCCGCCGATCACGCTCTCTATGGCCAGGCCCTGCCGTTGTGGGCGCCCGAGGTGTGCGAGCGGCTGGCCGAATTCGACGTGCTGCTGGTGGTTGGCATGGATCTGCTCCAGCTCTATGTTTACTTCGAGCCCGCCCTGGCGGTGCCGCGGCATGTGCGGCTCATCCACCTCGACCAAGACCCGCGGCAATTGGGCAAGAACTTTCCGACCGAGGTCGGCCTGATCGGCGATCCGCAAGCCGGCCTGACGGAGCTGAGCGAACTGGTGACCTCGCTCATGCCGCCCAAGGCCGTCAGTGCGGCCCGCCGCCGCGGAGAGTCGAGGGAGACGGCCCACCTCGAGCGACGACGGGCCTTGTGGCACCGCGCCGAGCAAGAAGTGGTCCAGCGGCCGCTAACGCCCTTGGGACTGATGTCGAGCCTGGCGCGGATCTTGCCCGAAAATGTGACGGTGGTGGAAGAGGCGATCACCACCACGAACACCTACTTCGAACGACTCGGCGCGCTGCACACCACGTCGGGCTATTTCGCGCACCGTGGGTGGGCGTTGGGCTGGGGGATCGGCTGTGCCCTGGGGGTGAAGCTGGCCTGGCCCGACCGTCCGCTGTTGGCCGTGTTGGGCGAAGGGGCGGCCATGTACGGCATTCAAGGTCTCTGGACGGCGGCCCATTATCGCATTCCGGTGACCTTCGTCGTCGCCAACAATGCCCAATACCACATTCTGAAAGTCGGTTCGCAGCAGCTCCGTTTGCCGGCCGCGATGCGAGGAGAGTTCGAGGCGCTCGATTTGAGCCAACCGGAGATCGACATGGTCGGGCTGGCAAAGTCGCTGGGAGTCGAGGCGCAGCGGGTCGGGGATCCGGATGAGCTTGCCGAGCGCGTGTCCAAATCGCTGGCGGGCGACGTGCCGCGACTGTTCGACGTGCCGATCCAGCGGACCGCGCCGACGTAGTGCTCTGCCCCAGCCACCGCCAAGGTCTCATTCTCGGGCGCGTAAAATATAGCTCAACACATCCAGTGGCTACAAACAACGTTGGATCGCCGCTTTTACTGCGGCAACCAGACCTCTAAGGGCCTTGCGTGGCGATCGGCCACGCCCGTGATGGAGGGCTCGGGGAGATCCCGCGATAAAGTCGATTCTCTGCTCCAGCAATTCAATGGCCGTCAGGGCTCGGGCCGTGTCGGCACCGGTCGCCTCACGGAAGGCGCGCAGGGCTTCGTCCATCTTGCCGTCTTCGAGCATGGCCACCACCGCGTTTTCGAGGCGGTCCGTCGCTGTCAGGTCAGGCTGCGTTTGTGGAGTCTCTGTCGGACGTGGGCGCTGGCCACCGTGGTGTGCCATTGGCGCCCCGCACCGCTGGCAAAAGGCAAAGCCCGGCACATGCTGCTTGCCGCACGACGGGCACTTGTCGGAATGGGAGTTCACGCTTTCGCTCGGTAACGAAGGAGGTCCTCGGCGCCCAGCGATTTTAAGACAGATTCCATTGGAATTACAAGTACCCGTAGCCCGCTTGCTCCGCAAGCGGAACGGCGCGGCGATGCCGTTGACTCGTCAACAGAGAGAGAAATCAAACGCGCTCGCATGCCGCCAGATCGTCGTGGGGAGGGGAATCGAACGAGTTGAACGCCGTTCCGCTTGCGGAGCAAGCGGGCTACGTGGCATTCCTCAAGCCTGGTGGAACCGAGTAATGATGTCCCAGGCCTCTTGCGGCGTCTCGGCGTAGCTGATCAGATCGAGGTGCTCGTCGGCGATCACGCCTTCATCGGCCAAAAAGCGGAAGTCGATCACGCGGTCCCAATAGTCGCGGCCAAACAAGACGACCGGTATTTCCTGCATGCGGTGCGTTTGACGAAGTGTCAGGGCGTCGAACAGCTCGTCGAGCGTGCCGAAGCCGCCTGGAAAAACGATCAGCGCCTTGGCCCGCAACAGGAAGTGCATCTTCCGCATGGCAAAATAATGGAACTGGAAGCAGAGTTCCGGCGTGATGTAGGGATTGGGCACCTGTTCGGCCGGCAATGAAATGTTGAGGCCGACCGATTTGCCGCCCGCTTCCGAGGCACCGCGATTTCCGGCTTCCATGATGCCCGGCCCGCCGCCGGTGACGATCACATAATGGTTCGTTCCTCCCGCTTGGCTCTGCTGCGTGACAAGCCGCGCGAATTCGCGGGCGGCCTCGTAATAATGACATTTGCCCAACAGCCGTTTGGCCCGCTCGACCGAACGGAGCAGACGCGGGTCGTCGGGCGCGGCCGCCAGGGCGATTTCGGCCCTGGCCAGTCGCGCTTCGGCGTGCTGCCGTTCGACCACTTGGGTGCTGCCAAACAACACGATGGTTGAGGCGACCCGGTGCTCTTCCAACAGCAACTCCGGCTTGAGCAGCTCCAACTGCATCCGCACGGGCCGCAGTTCCGGGCGCGTCAAAAAGGCCGCGTCACGCTCCGGCAGAAGATAACTGGCAGAATTAAGGATCGCCTGCAGGCTGGAGTTCAAATCCTTGGACTGCGAAGATTGAAAGGTGGGATCGGCCATGGGTACCTGTTTGCTGTCAACAATCGCAAGACTCCTCAACTGGACGCGGCACTAGGCGCATTGTAGCCGATGCCTCCGGGGCGTCGGTCTTGCGGCGCAGAAAATGGGGAGCCGGTTTTGGGTACGCCTTGCGCCGCGGCGAGGCATGCCCGACGAGTGCCATCGCGGCCAACAGCCCTTGAAGCGTTGCCGCGCAAAGCGGATGAAACGGCACGCCACAAGGCCCCTCGCTGCCGGCTGGCCAAGTCGTCTGTTGCCAGCCGTCGCGCGTGCGGCGCCAGGTCGACGCGCGGGGCGGTGGCTGATCGGGCCGTGCTCCGCCAAAGCAGCAAGCGAGAACGGCCAGGCCGATCGCCGGCGCTGCCAGTATCGCCCACGGCCGCAACGGCGAAGGGCATTGCCGCACCGATACGATTGCCATGTTCACATCTCCCGCGCCTGGTGACCGACGATGGATTCCCAGCAAGGCAACTGGTGCGCCGGCACGGTGACGTTGTTCGGTTTCGCGGGTGACTGCTCGGCGCGCTGCGTTGCACTAACCCGAAGCGCCAGCGGGGTTAAACGCTCGCCGTTTCTCGCGGGCGCCTCGCTCTTTGCGTCGCTTTCGCGCCGGCTGGTTTTGCCGCCCGTTGTTGCCAAAGTGCATCGTTCGCCGGGGCTTGTGTCGAAAAAGAGCAACGATCGACTCACCTCGCTACCGATGGCAGAAATAGCGATAAGCTCTTTCCCTCACCCGCACTTGCCGCCTGGACCAGCCGATGGCGCTCCCGCTTCGCCGCTATCGAAAATCGCTGCTTGCCACCGGGCTGATTTCGCCCGCGGAGCTAGCGGAGTTCGAGCGTGGCTTGCCCCGCGCGAAACGGCCTAAAGCGGCCGAAGAGCTGGCCCGGCTGCTGGTCGAAGCAGGCAAGATCAGCGAATTTCAGGCCGGTGAAATCGGCGCAGGCCGCACGACCGCACTCGTCTTGGGCAATTACGTCGTCCTCGATCGCATCGGGGCGGGTGGCATGGGGCAGGTGTTCAAGGCCTGGCACCGCCGCATGGAGCGGGTGGTCGCGCTGAAGACCCTGCCCGACCAGCGATCGGCAGGAGAGGATTCCGTCGCCCGGTTCCGCCGCGAGGTGCTGTCGGCCGCCCGGCTGTCGCACCCCAATATTGTGGCGGCTTATGATGCCGACTTAGCGCAGGGCATCCACTTTCTGGTCATGGAATACGTCGATGGACCGAATTTGAGCGAGGTGATCCGTCAGCACGGCCCGTTGCCGGTGGCGGATGCGGTGCGCCATGCGCTCGACGCCGCACGCGGGCTGGCCTATGCCCACTCGCAAGGAATCATCCACCGCGACATCAAGCCCTCGAATCTGATCGTCGACCGTTCGGGCATCGTCAAAGTGCTCGACCTAGGTCTGGCCCGCATGCCCGCGCCGACGGCGGGCGCCGAGCTGACCTTGCCCGGCGACGTGGTGGGCACGCTTGAGTACATGGCTCCCGAACAGGCGGCCGGCTCGCGCCAGGTTGACGCTCGCGCCGATATCTACGGCCTAGGGTGTACGCTGTTCCGGTTGATCACCGGCGAATTTCTGTATGCTGGCCGCTCGCCCCAGGAGATCATCGCGGCCCACCGCGATCAGAAGATTCCGTCGCTGCGCAGTTGGCGTGAGGAAGTGCCGAGGTCGCTCGACGGCATCTTCAAAAAGCTGGTCGCCAAAGACCCCAGCCAGCGCCCGCAAAGCATGGAGGAAGTGATCGCTGCATTCGAGCGGTTGCGTTTCGTCGAAAGGCGTTTCGTTGCGTCGCCCCTCGGGGGACGCCTGAGCGACCGATTGACGCCGGGGCGCAGTGAAAGCGGCGACGACCTGGAGTTGGCGCCGACATTCACAGGCGACGCTCCGGGTGCCGCGGCGGTCGCCGTTCGCCCGCTTGCGCCCGCCGGCTCGCGGGCAAGTAAATCGTACACACCGGCAAGTACCGCGAGCGTTTCTCCCAGGACAGCGATCGTGACGCTTGCCGGCGCATTGACGCTGATCGCAGGCCTTTCGTGGCTCGAATCGGGGCGTGAGCCGGGTCCGCAAACTCATCCCGACAGCAAGGAAAGCATCTACCAAGCCGCACAAGCGGAGGCGTGTCAGTGGTCGGAGTCGCTGGGCGTGCCGCGGCGAATGACCAACACGCTGGGCATGCAATTCATTCTGATTCCACTGTCGCATGGTCCCGATGAATCGGTGCCTGCCGTCCGCACTCCGTTTTATCTGAGCGTTTACGAGTTGACGGCCGGCCAGGTTCACCAGTTCCTGGCTGCCCGCGGTTACGCGACCTCCGCTGCCCGCGGCTGGGAAGGCGACCGGCATCCGGCAACAGCGCTCACGGCTTCCGACGCCGAAGCTTTTTGCCGATGGCTTAGCGATCGCGAGCGGGCCAGTTATCGGTTGCCGACCGAGGCCGAATGGTCGCACGCCTGCGCGGCGGGTACGGCGACGCGATATTGGTTCGACGGAAACGAAAGTCTCGATCGGTATGCCTGGTACGAGGCGAATGCCGCCGGCCGCACGCACCAGGTCGGGCTGCTGGAAGCGAATCCGTTCGGCCTTCATGATATTTTTGGAAACGCGGCCGAATGGTGTCTGAGCGGGAACGGGCCGCGCAGGCGCCATGTATTATGCGGAGGTTCTTGGTTGTCGTCGGTGGCGCAGTTGGCGCCGGGCACGATCGAGACTGCTGGCGTGCCTGGCGGCGGTCTTGGGGGCGTTCGGCTGGTGCTCGATTTACCGTCGGAGGCCCGCTGGCTTGGTAGCCCGCTCACTCCGTGAGCGGAACGGCGTTCCAATTCGTTCGTTTGCCCTCCCAACTGACGGTCCAACGGCGCAGCCGCGCCCGTCCGCTAGCGGAGCAAGCGGGCTACCGAGACCGGCCTACGCTTTCCTTGCCCCCAGCGTCGCCCGGACCTATGCTGCCCTTTGGGGCCGTTCCCCAGGAGAAGTGCCATGTCGATCCCTCTACGTCCGCGATCCATTCGTCGTCCGCTGGCGGTGGCCGCCTCGCTGGCCGCCGTTGTTTCGCTTTTTTCCCCTGCCCGTGCGGAGGATGCCATGTCGCAAGCCAAGGTCCCGCTGAAACGCATCGTGCTCTTCAATTCGGGCGTCGGCTTCTTCGAGCGCGGGGCCGAGATCGAAGGCGATGCCCAGGTCGAGCTGAAGTTCAACGTCGAAAGCATCAACGACCTGCTGAAAAGCATGGTGCTCGAAGACCTCGGCGGCGGGCGAATCTCGACCGTCACCTACGGCTCGCAAGATCCGATCACCAAGACGCTCAAGACGTTCGCCATCGACCTGACCGGCAATCCGACTTTGGCCCAGCTCCTCGACCAGGTCCGCGGCGAACAGGTCGAGATCGACGCGCCGAATAAGGTGGCAGGAACCGTTTTGGGCGTCGAAACGCGCAAGCAAAAGGTGGGCGACGACGTAGTGGAGGTCGACATGCTCAACTTGCTCACCGACGACGGCCTACGCAGCGTCAAGCTGGAGTCGGTGGGCCGCATCAAGCTGGCCAACGACAAGCTCGACGCCGAACTGCGTCAGGCGCTGGCCGTGCTCGCGCTGGGGCACGACAACGACAAGAAATCGGTCACGCTGCAGTTTCTGGGCGACGGCAAGCGGCCGGTCCGCGTGGGATACATCCGGGAAGCGCCGATCTGGAAGACGAGTTACCGACTCGTGCTCTCCGAAAAAGAGCCGCCGTTCTTGCAAGGTTGGGCGATTGTCGAAAACACCACTGAGGAGGACTGGGAGAAAGTGTCGCTGACGCTGGTCAGCGGCCGGCCAATCTCGTTTGTGATGGACCTTTATCAGCCGCTTTACGTGCCGCGGCCCGTGGTTGAGCCGGAGCTGTTCGCCTCGTTACGGCCGCAAACGTATGGGCGGGATCTGGCGGCGGGCGAAGCGGAGTTCGCCGAGAAAGCCAAGGGAGAACAACGCTTGAAAAGATATAAGGCAGTCGCGGCTGAGGATGCGGCGCCCGCGACCCCGATGGCAGCGGGCCTGTTTGCTGGCCAGCGTCTTGCGCGCGGGGAGGCTGGTGCTGACAAAGCCGCTATGGCCATCAACCACGGCGTCGAGTCACTGGCGGCGGCCGGCAAGGTCGGCGAGCTGTTTCAATACGCCATCGATACGCCCGTGACGCTCGCGCGACAGAAGTCGGCGATGCTGCCGATCGTCAACGAAGCGGTCAAGGGCGACAAGGTCTCGATCTACAACGAGGCCGTCGAGGCCAAGCATCCGCTCAACGGCTGGCGCTTGAAGAACACGACCGAACTGCACCTCATGCAAGGACCGATCACCGTCTTCGACGACGGCGCCTATGCCGGCGACGCGCAGATCGAAGACCTGCCGCCGGGCAGCGAGCGCCTGCTGAGTTACGCGCTCGATCTCGAAACCGAGGTCGCCTTCGAAACGCAGCAACCACCCCAACAACTTGTCCGCTGCCGAGTGGTCAAAGGCGTCTTGCACACCACAAGCAAGCTCGAACGTCATCGCGACTACACCGTGAAGAACTCCGGAAAACACGCGAAAAAGGTGCTGATCGAATACGCGCTGGAGGGAGGTTGGACGCTGGTCAAGCCCAAGGAGCCGTCCGAAACGACGCGCGATCGCTACCGCTTTGCGCTCCACGCCGGGCCCGGAAAACCGGTCAAGTTGCAGGTGGCCGAGGAGATGGCCGTCTCGCAGCAGATCGCTTTGACCAATCTCGACGACAACACCATCCGTTTTTACATGAACGCCAAAGTCACCGGCGACAAGGTCAAAGAAGCACTGGCCGAGGTCATCCGTCGCAAACAGGGGCTTTCGGAGTTGGCGAACAAGAAGCGGCAGCTCGAACAGCAGATCGCGGCCATCGACCAGGAGCAGAACCGCATCCGTCAGAACATGCAGCAGTTGGAGCGCAATTCGGATCTTTACCGCCGTTATGTGAAGAAGTTCACCGACCAGGAAGACGAAGTCGAAAAACTTCGCGCGCTCATCAACTCGCTGGCCGACGAGCTTGCCCAGCGGCAGACGGAATTGGACACGTATCTCGGCGAACTCAATCTCGACTGAAATGCCCGACCTCTCCAAGCGCGTGTAAGGTGGGTCTTAGTTACGTGGAAAGCGAGATTGGTTATATTGAAAAGCATCCAGAGGGCGTTCTCTGGGCTGCCCAAGCTCAAATCTCAGAATTGCCGTCATGCCGTTAATCACCATCTTGATGCGAGGTGTGGCGTCGCGCCGAGTTGGCGGTTGGTGCGCGGCGCTGTTCTGCGTGGCAGCCGGCCTGACGGCCCGTTGGTGGCTGCCGTCGGACCGTCCGCCTCCAGGAAAAGAAGATTCGGCCCGAAAAGAAGATTCGGCGTCTTCAGCTCCGGCCCTTCACGGTTTGCCGAAAATGGTGACGGACGATGGATACGTTTCGTCCTCTTCCTGTCAATCTTGTCATCCGCAGCAGCATGCCAGTTGGCACAAGACCTATCACCGCCGGATGACGCAACCCGCCAGCGTCGACGCCGTCTTGGCGCCGTTCAACGGCGAGGAGTTTTCGCTGGGCCACTGGACGTTGCGAATGACGCGCCGCGACGGCCAGTTTTGGGTCGAAAAGCGGCTGGCAACCGAGGAGACTCCGCCGACGGAAACACGCCGCATCGTCATGACCACGGGTTCTCATCACATGCAGGGCTATTGGTTGTGCCGAGACGGAAACCATCTTCTCGATCAGCTCCCGCTGATGTGGCTGCTCGAAGATGACGGTCCTGGCCGCTGGGTGCCACGTGCGGACTGCTTCTTGAGCCCGCCCGGCGACCTGCGCGGCGAGCCCCTCGGTCCAACGTCCATGAACGCGACCTGGAACACGAATTGTGTTGCTTGCCACAGCGTCAATGGCGTGCCTGGAATCGCTCCCAACCCTGGTATCGCCGATCTCGCCGATACGAGGGTTGCCGAATTGGGCATCGCCTGTGAAGCGTGTCATGGTCCGGGACAAGCCCATATCGCAGCCTACCAAGAGAGATCGGGCAAGCGGCCCGGTGCGGGAAATAACGCGGTTGACGCCGCGATCATCAATCCGAAACGGCTGAAGCCCGAACGCTCCGCCCAGGTCTGCGGCCAATGCCACGCGATGAAAAGGCTCGCCAACTCGCAATTCTATGAAGATTGGTTGCTCTTTGGCCCCGCTTATCGACCTGGAGGCGATTTAAGCGAGAAGCAATTGACGATCTCGCCCTCTTACATGTCCATCGAGGAATTGAAGGCGATGTTGAACAAGCGGCCGGCGTTTATCGAATCGAACTTCTGGCCCGATGGCATGGTGCGCGTCGCGCGCGAGTACAACGGGCTCATCGAATCGGCCTGCTATCAGCGAGGCGGCATGACGTGCCTGGACTGTCACTCGATGCACGACAGCGATCCCAACGACCAGTTGGGCGCCGGCATGGACAGCAACGAAGCCTGCTACCGCTGCCATTCGTCGTACCGCCAACAGATCGAGACGCACAGCCATCACCCGGCCAATTCGAGTGGCAGCCTATGCTACAACTGTCATATGCCGCACACCACCTACACCTTATTGAAGGGCATTCGCAGCCACCAGATTAGCAGCCCGAATATGGCTGCGGCACTCGCTACCGGCCGTCCCAACGCCTGCAATCTTTGTCACCTCGATCAAACGCTGGCCTGGAGCGCGGAGACACTTTCCGAGTGGTATGGCCACAAACCGGTTCAATTCGATGCAGACCAGCAGGGCGTTTCGGCGGCCATTTTGTGGATGTTGCGAGGCGATGCCGTACAGCGGGCCCTCGTGGCGTGGTCTTGCGGATGGCCGCCGGCGCGCCACGCTTCCGGCGAGGACTGGCTGCCGCCGTTCTTGGCGTGGCTGTTGGAGGATCCCTACTCGGCTGTCCGGCTGATTGCCGCCCGCTCGTTAAAAAAGCTGGGCGATCATCTCAGCTACGATTTTTTGGCGCCGCCGGAGGCGCGCAGGGCCGCGCGGCGCGAAGCGGTTGAGCGCTGGCAGCGGCGGGCGGCCGGCTCCCATCGAGATTTTCCACCACGCCTGCTCCTGGACCAGCAGGGACGCTTGCGTGAAGACGAAGCCGAATGGCTTCTCCGCGCGCGCGACGATCACCCGCTCTACATCACCGAGTAGCGGTGCCGCGCTCACGCACATGACGCTGCTTCGCGCGGCCGAGAGTACCAGGCCAAGCTCTGCCCCAGCCACCGCTTTTGCTTGGGAGAAAATGTCTCATTCTCGCCCTCTTGAATCCCCTTTGGTCTCGGCTTACATTGCAAGCAGGAAGCAGTTTCGCCTGATTGCACCTCGCGCCGCGTTCGCCCTGGCCGGCGGCTGGTAGGTCGGGGTGGCGGCGCCCAATCTCAGAATTGCCGTCATGCGATTAACCACCATCTTGATGCAAGGTTTGTCGTTGCGCCGAGTTGGCGGGTGGTGCGCGGCACTGTTCTGCGTGGCAGCCGGCCTGACGGCCAGTTGGTGGCTGTCGTGGGACCGTCCGCCTCCAGGAAAAGAAGATTCGGCCCGAAAAGAAGATTCGGCCCGAAAAGAAGTTTCGGTGCCTTCATCTAGGTCCCTTAACGGTTTGCCGAAAGCAGTCACGGACGATGGATACGTTTCGTCCTTGGCCTGTCAATCTTGTCATCCGCGGCAGCATGCCAGTTGGCACAAGACCTATCATCGCCGGATGACGCAACCCGCCAACGTCGACTCCGTCTTGGCGCCGTTCAACGGCGAAGAGTTTTCGCTGGGCGACTGGACGTTGCGAATGACGCGCCGCGACGACCAGTTTTGGGTCGAAAAGCGGCCCGTTTCCTTGGCCACGGAGGAGACTGGGCCGACGGACGAAACGGGGCCGACGGAAACACGCCGCATCGTCATGACAACGGGTTCGCACCACATGCAGGGCTATTGGGTGTGCCGGGACGGAAGCAATCTTCTCGATCAGCTCCCCCTGATGTGGCTGCTCGAAGAGGACGGTCAGGGCCGCTGGGTGCCGCGTGCCGACTGCTTTTTGAGCCCGCCCGGCGACCCGCCCGGCGCGCCCCTCGGTCCGACGTCCTGGAACACGACCTGGAACATGAATTGTGTTGCTTGCCACAGCGTCAACGGCGTGCCTGGAATCGATTTCCACACTCGTATCGCCGATATCGCCGATACGAGGGTTGCCGAATTGGGCATCGCCTGCGAAGCGTGTCATGGTCCGGGACAAGCCCATATCGCAGCCTATCAAGACCGATCGGGCCAGCGGCCCGGTGCGGGAAACAACGCGGCTGACGCCGCGATCGTCAATCCTAAACGCCTGAAGCCCGACCGCTCCGCTCAGGTCTGCGGCCAATGCCACGGGATGGTCAAGTTCGCCAACTCGCAACTCTATCAAGATTGGTTCCTGTTTGGCCCCGATTATCGGCCGGGAGGCGATTTAAGCGAGAAGCTCGTGACGATCTCGCCCTCGTACATGCCCGTCGAGGAATTGAAGGCGATGTTGAACGATCAGCCGGCGTTGATCGAATCGAACTTCTGGCCCGATGGCATGGTGCGCGTCGCGCGCGAGTACAACGGGCTCGTCGAATCGGCCTGCTATCAGCGAGGCGGCATGACGTGCCTGGACTGTCATTCGATGCACGACAGCGGTCCCAACGACCAGTTGGGGGCCGGCATGGACGGCAACGAAGCCTGCTACCGCTGCCATTCGTCGTATCGCCAACAGATCGAGACACACAGCCATCACCTGGCCAATTCGACTGGCAGCCTGTGCTACAACTGTCACATGCCGCACACCACCTACACCTTGTTGAAGGGCATCCGCAGCCACCAGATCAGCAGCCCGAATATGGCAGCGGCACTCGCGACCGGCCGTCCCAACGCCTGCAATCTTTGTCACCTCGATCAAACGCTGGCCTGGAGCGCGGAGACGCTTTCCGAGTGGTATGGCCAGAAACCGGTTGAATTCGATGCAGACCAGCAGGGCATTTCGGCGGCCATTTTGTGGATGTTGCGCGGCGATGCCGTGCAGCGGGCGCTTGTGGCGTGGTCTTGCGGATGGCCCGCGGCGCGCGACGCTTCCGGCGAGGACTGGCTGCCGCCGTTCTTGGCTTGGCTGTTGGACGATCCCTACTCGGCGGTCCGGCTGATTGCCGCCCGCTCGTTGAAAAAGCTGGGCGATCATCTCGATTACGATTTTTGGGCGCCGGCGGCGGCGCGAATCGCCGCGCGGCGCGAAGCGGTTGAGCGCTGGCAGCGGCGGGCGGCCGACTCCCGTCGCGATTTTCCACCCCGCCTGCTCCTGGACCGGGAGGGACGTTTGCGTGACAACGAAGTCCAGCGGCTCATCCGCACGCGCGACGATCACCCGCTGTACATCACCGAGTAGCTGGGCGAACGGCCCTCTTGAATCCCCTGTGGTCTCGGCTTACATTGAAAGCATGAAACTGACTCGCCTGATTGCTCCCTGTGCCGCGCTCGCCCTGGCCGGCGGATGGTATGTCGGGGTTGGTGCGCCGGACCGGCGCTTCGAGACCGCGCTGCGCTCCTTGCGGGCCAGCGACGTGGAACAGGTCAACTACCAGCTTTTGGCAATCGAGCCGAGCGTCGGGTTGCAAGCTCAGGCTTCGCTGCTGCGTGGCTGGTTGATGCTGATGTCGAAGGACCGCGACGACTTCCTACGCACCGACGCCGCGATCGAGGAGCTCAGCGACGCCGTCGAGGACGACGATAAAGACCGCGCCTTGGCGTTGGCGCTGCTGGGCCGCGCCCGTTACGAAAATCGCCAGTTGCGCGAGGCATTAAACCTGCTGGAACGATCGTTGGAGCTCGATCCGCACGAGGTCGAGGCGCACCGCTGGGTGGGAGTCGTGTTGTACGAGCTCGGCTTATACTTGCCCGCCATACCTCACCTCGAGGAGGTAGCCCTCCGCGAACCGTCGAACGGCCGGCTGCATCGACTGCTGGGAATCATCCATCGGGAGCGCGGGGAAGTGCTCGGCGATGCCTTCGCCTTTGGTGCCGCCGTGGAAGCCTATCAAGAATCGCTGCGGCGCGATCCGTCCCCCCCCGACGCGCAAGACGTACGCCTCGAATTGGCGCGCTGTTTTTTTTACCGCAACGAGTGGGATGAAGCGCTGGACGCGCTGCGTCCCTGTGCCGACACTCCCGATTGCCTGACCCTGCGGGCCGAGTGCTATTATTCAAAAGGAGAACTCGCGCGGGCCGTGGAGTACGTCGATCGCGCGCTCGAGCAGGCTCCGGACAACTCCCACGCGCTCTCGGTCAAGGCCACGCTGGCCATGGCCAAGCGGGATGTGCCTCAGGCCGCGGCTCTTTTGGAGCGGGCGGTCGATGCGGAGCCGGCCGACTACAACCTTCGTTATCGGCTCGTGCAGGCCTATCACCATTTGGGCAAGGAGGAGTTGGCCGCCCGGCACGCCGACGAGATGGAAACGCTCTTGAAGCTGCTGGAGGAGCAAAGCGAGCTGACCCGCCGAGCGCTCACCGAGACCGATGCGGCGATGCGTTTCCGGCTGGCCGAGTTGTCGGAGCGGCTCGACGATCACGAAATGGCGAAAAGTTGGCGCAAGGCGGCGGAGTTGCTCGTTTCGCCCACGCAGCGCCCAGGGCTTCAACCCCCGGCCCCGTAGCGCTAGCCCGGATTGTAGCGATAGCCCGGATTCCAGGGCACGCTGCGCGCACACCAACCCGAAGCGCAAGCGAGGTAAGTTCGTTGCCCGGCCTCGCTTGCGCTTCGGGTTAGTGTGGGGCCATGAATAATCCGGGCCAGCAAAAAGCCCTGGCAAAGCGCTCACGGCCGCGGAGGTCGGTCCGAGAGAAACGGGACTTCGCGGCTGCCATACCGCCTGGCCGTGGTGATGCAGTCGCTCACCCGCGTCGACCAAACGACGTTCTTCTCGCGAGTCACCTCGAAAATTTCGAAACCCTCCGAGTTGACGATCAACGTGTTTCCGTTGGGCAAGCGTTGACACATGCCTCGTTCGCTGGAATAAAACGGGTCTGCCGGCGGCCCGGCGTAAGACCAGGGAAAGGCCTGGGTTTGCGGGTCGTATTCCAGCACCCGCGAGCCGTTGGCCGCGCCCAGGTTGTCAAACAGCAGCAAGTGGCCGTTGGGCAGGAAGTGCGCGTCGTGCTGGGCATACCACGGCCCGCGGGCCGCCCAGACCACTTTGCCCGAGGCGGGATCGATCACCGCCAGCACGGCCAGGTCGCGTATCGAAAGCAGCAGTTGCCCGGCCTCGAACAGCGGAAATTGGGCCGCTACATCGCGGCCCAGCACTCGCACGCTGTTGGTGTGCAGAGGATCGCCCACCATGAACTGGTATTCGATCTTGGGTATGCTCGCGCCGAACGGCGGCGTGTGGCGCCGTACCGGCAATTGCACCGACTCCAGAAGATCGGCATAGGGCGTGTCCAGGAACGCCTCCAGCACCGAGATTGGCTCTCGCAACGGCTTTCCCTCGGGCGAGAGCACCACCAGGTCGTCGACGTCGCAAGGGGTGGCAATCCTTTCCAGCCCCTTCGGCAGGTCGTACACAGACTTTTGTTCGATGGCATAAATGGTGCCGTCGTCGGCGACTTCCACGTCGTGATGGGTGGGGCCGGCGTAGGACCACAAGACGTTCGAATCTTTGTCCAACTTGGCCAGGCCGCAGCCGATCGGCGAGTGCCTGCCGTGAAACACCACCAGCAAGTCGCCATTGGGGTAGAGGTGGCAGGCGTAAAAGCAAAACAGCAAATCGGGCACACGGGTGTTGAGATGCGTCGGGCTGGGCCAAACGCGGCTGAAGGGCACCGCCCAGCGGTGGACGACTTCGCCTCGCATATCGATCAGCATGGCCTGAGTGCTGGTCTGCTTGGAACCGAGACAGGCGTAAAGCGTGAATCCGTCGTAGGTCTCCGCCGGTCGGTCGATCGACGCTCGGGCGACCGGGCCGGCTCCGGTCACGGGCGGCGGCGGCGGCGCTCGGCCGCCCTCGTGCCAAGCGCTGGCGCCGATCAGCGCCCGGGCCACGAACCCGGAAGTCGGAAGCTGAAAAAACATCACCACGGCGCCCGCCAAGTAGCTCAGCCAGACCAGGCCGAGAACCGATAAACAAGCGGGGGACAGAAACTTTCGGCTCAACACAAGTCGTCGTCGGTTGTCGTTCGCGAGTAGGTTATATCCCAGTTTTGTACCGCCGTCGTAGGGTGGGGCAAGCGAGCTTGCGAGCGCCGGCCCACCGTGATGGACGTCGCTTTGGCGGTGGCTGGGGCAGAGCTTGGCCAGATCGTTAAGGCAAAACATCGTCAACCCATGCAAAAGGCCAAGTTTTCACCGGCCCAGGAGCAACCAGCCGAAACCCGCGGCCTCCCTCTTGAGTTCGCCCCCCGCGCGCGCTAGGATAGACTTTGCGCGGCCGATAACGAGGCGTTACATCCGCGAAAAGACGTCGTGGCTGGGGCAGAGCCTACGCGATGCCCCGGGGAGCCATG
>DATLUO010000013.1 GCA_035533075.1 Pirellulales bacterium
GGCCAGCGAGCTTGCGAGCGCCGGCCCACCTTAATCGACGTCGCCAACGGTGGGCAGGCGCTCGCAAGCTCGCTCGCTCCCACCCTACAATGCTTTTCGCGCCACCCCTCAATCGACGGCTGACAAGGCACGCCTAACCCGTCCTCAAGCCGCGGTCTTGCTGAAATACTCGTCGGAGGCGGCGATGCCCGCCACAATCTGCTCGTCGTGCGCTCCGGCTTTCAAGGCGGCCACCCAGAAAGCCAGGCCGTCGGTGTCGGGCGGTCGCTGAAGCAGATTCTCGTAAATGCCGCTCACGACGTCCGAAAGATATTCATCGCTCGAAAAGATGGCGGCCGCCACCTCGCCCCGCGTGGCGCCCGCGGCCAGCGCCTGATCGAAAAACTGCCGCCCGGCCGGATCGACCGCTCTGCCCAAAGCGTCGTGGTATAGGACATCGAGGAAGCCATCGTTGGTGCCGCCGCCCTCCACCGCGAAGAACTCCGGTGAGGAGGCCAACACCGTCTCCATCTGCTCCACCGTGTTCCCGGCCTGCAAAAAGGAAACGAAGTACGACAGTCCGCTGGGGTCGGCCGGACGGTGCAAATAGGTTCCATAGACCGCTTCGACCTGGTCGGAGCGATACTCCGTGCTGTTCTGGATGTCGGCCACGACTTGCTGCCGGCCGATGCTCCCCTCCAGGCCGCTCCAAAAGACCAGCCCGCCGGGGTCGGCCTGCCTGCCGAGCAGGTCGTGGAAGACTTCGTTCACCCACCGCTCGACCGCCGTGCCGCGCGTGCCATCGGACAAAAGCTCTTCGAGCACGGTCGCCGCGGCCTGGCCCGTGCCGCTGCCGCCACCGCTCTCTCTGGCGGTGACCGCAATCGTGAAATGGCCCTCGTCGCCGTAGGTGTGCGAGCCGGCCACGGTAAACGTGCTGCCGCTGAGCGTCAGCGTCGCGGTTGACGACGTGCCGTCGCCCCAATCGATCGCGGCGCTATACTCGCTCAGGGCATCGAGCGGCCCCGTGTCGGTGAAGGTGGCAACCATCACGCTGGTCGGCGCCGACTGTTCCATCGTGGTGAATGCCACCGCGCTGACGGACAAGGGAGCGTCGGCCACGACCGCCGTGCTATCGGCGGTGGCCGAACTTCCGCCGACGTCGTGAACCGTCACGCTGACGTGGGCCGTGTCTCCTTCTTCTTCAGGGAACGTATGAGCGCCGACGACGTTGAACACGCCTCCACCCGCGGCCGTCGCCGTGCCGGCCGTGGTGCTGCCATTGCCCCAGTCGATCGTGGCCGTGAAGTCGGAGGCGGGCGCCGCCGCATTCCCGTCGGTAAAGCTGGCCACAGCGCCGGTGAACGTGCTGCCCTCGGTCGGGTGAAACGTGAAGGCGTTCGGCGTGAGCGGGGCATCGGCCACGTGTACGGCGACGCTGGCTGTGGCGGCGGCGGTGCCGGGCGGATCGTCGCGCAGCACGACGTGCGCCGTGTAGGAGCCTTCGTCGGCGTAGGTGTGCTTACCGCTGACGGTGTACACGGCGGTCGTGCCCGAAACGGTGCCGGTCGAGGTCGTGCCGTCGCCCCAGTCGATGCTCGCGAGAAAATCTCCGGCCGAGTTGGCCGTGTTGGCATTGGTGAACGAAGCCAGCACTCCCGAAAACGCCTGTCCTTCCGTGCCGGAAACCGTGCCGCCGCTGCCGGTCAGCACATCGCTGTCGGCGATCGTGGCCAGCGAACGGACGGTCGCGGTCGCTCCACCGGCGTCGCGGACCATGACCAGGATCCGGCTCGACTCGTCGGCGAACGTGTGCGTGCCATCGACGGTATAGTGGCCAGCCGAACCGCTGACGGAACCGGCGGAATGGTTGCCGTCGCCCCAGTCGATGGTGACGCTGTATTCGCTCACCGATCCGCCGTCGGGGTCGGTATCGTCAAAGGTGGCCACCGTGCCGGAAAAGCTTCCGCCTTCGGTGCCCGAAACATTGACCCCGGATCCGGCGAGCGGATAATCGGCCACGGCGGCCGACTGCGTCGCACTCGCGGAGCTGCCGCCGGCATCGACCACGCTCACGCCGATCGCATAGGTGCCGCCTTCGCTATAGGTGTGGTTGCCCGCGATGTTGAAGCTGCCTGAGCCGTTGGCCGAGACGGTGCCCGCGCTCGTCTCGCCGTCGCCCCAGTCGATCGTGGCGGTAAAGTCGCCGACGGCGGCCGACGTGTTGGCGTCGCTGAGCGTGGCGACGCTGCCGGAAAAGGCGACGCCTTCGGTCATGGCAGCCACGGTGCGCGTCACGGTCAAGCGTGCGTCGGCGACGGTCGTCGAGCCGGAGAGCGTAGCCGAGGCCGTGCCGGCGCCGTCGTCGGCCACGATCACGCGCACAGAATAAACACCCTCTTCGGCGTAGGCGTGCGTGCCGGTCACCGAAAAATTACCCGCCACGCCGTTGACGGTGCCGGCGTCGGTCGTGCCGTCGCCCCAGTCGATGGTGGCGATGAAATCTTTGGCCAGGTTTCCGGTGTCGGTGTCGGTGAAGGTGGCCACGCTGACGGTCCTGGACGCGCCCTCGGTCAAGCCGCTCAGCACGACTTGCCCGGTCAAGGTGTCATGTTCGCTGACGGTGGCCGTGCTCGTGGCGGTGGCCGTGCTGCCGTCGGAATCGCGGATCACGACGGCCACGGGCATGGTGCCTTCGTCGAGGTATTTGTGAACGCCGCTCACCTGGAAACCGCCGCCGGTCGCGGAGATGACGCCGGCCGTCGTCGTGCCGTCGCCCCAGTCGATGGCCGCGCTGTAGACGCCGGTCGAAGCGTTGCCGTCGCTGTCGGTGAAGGTGGCCACAGCGCCGCTGAACGTGGTTGCTTCCGTGGCGGCCAAGGTGGTGCCTGTGGCGCTGAGGACGCCGGAGACGGTGGCCGTGGCGGTGCCGGTGGCACGGGCACCGTCGCTGTCGTCGACGGTGACGGTCACGGTGAACTGCTTGGCGGTGGCGTAGATATGCCCGCCTGACACGCTGAACCCGCTGCCGGCGGTGGCCACGGTTCCCGCGGTGACGGCGCCGTCGCCCCAGTTGATCGTGGCCGTGTAAGCCGTGGCCGACGTGTTGCCGTCGCCGTCGGTGAAGGTCGCCACTTGGCCGCTGAAGGCGGTTCCCTTGATTGCCGTGAAGGGCACGCCGCTGACGGCGAGCCCACTGGAGGCCGAACCGACGGTGGCGGTGCTGGTGGCGACGGTGGTGCTGCCCGTGCTGTCGGTCACCGACACGCTCAGCGTGAACGCGCCCGTGGCCGCGTAGGTATGCGATCCGGAAACCAGGAACTGGTTGTTGCCCAGCGAGGTCACGCTTCCCGTCGAGCTGCTGCCGTCGCCCCACTGGATGGTCGCGGAAAACGCGCCCGGATGCGTATCGGAAAAGGTCGCCACCGTGCCGCTGAAGGGCGTGCCGACGCCAGCCGCCAGGCCCGTGCCGACCGCGCCGAAGGAACTGGTGTCGATGCTGCCCAGCGCCCCGAAAAAGCCATGCGAACCGTTGCTCGTGCCGGCGGTGAAGAACAGCAGGTTGGAATTGCCGGCCGTCAGATCGTTGCCGACGGCGATGGCGTGCAGGCCGCTGATGCCGATCGGATTGCCGCTGGGGTCGAGCAGGGCGCCCATATAGGTGCCGCTGGCCGTCTGAAAGGCGTTGATATGGCCGTCGCCCGAATTGGCCACCAGCAGGTCGCCGCCAAAACTGCCGAAGCTGGCCGGCGCCAGGGCGACGCCCCAGGGCGCGTTCAGCGGCGAAGTCGAAGCGCCCGGATTCCCTACGATCAGACGGTTGGTGAGATTGCCGTTCATGTCGTAGACGTCGACGAAGCCGTCGCCCGGTCCGGCCACGGCGTGTTCCCGCGTGGAGTCCTGCTTGGCATACGTGACGTAGAGCTGGCCGTCGAGGTTTTGGATGTTGAACGGGGCGAAGCCGGCGGGAATGTTCGGGTCGGAAAACGAGCCTGTCAGCGTGACGAGCTGGAACGACGAGTTGAATGCGTCGATCTTGTTGTTGTGGAAGTCGGCGGCGTAGAGCAGCGGTCCTTGCTGGGTGTTCGCGCCGATTGCCAGGCCGGTGAAATTCGCCCCCGCGGCGCTGGCCGCAAGCTGTGCGGCGGTCGAAGGCGAGGGGGGCGGCTCGTCCGTGTTCCAGCCGCTGATTTCGCCGGTGTCGCCGGCGAAGAGATAGTCGGCCGGTGCGCTGGAGCCGGCGGAGCTGATCGTGAAGCCGGTGGTGGCGCCCTGGGGGGTGGTGGTGGTATTGGCGACCTGACCCGTAGGCGACCCGCCTGGAATCGCGACGACCACCGGCGAGCGCAGCAACGGGCTGCCGTTGACATCGCCGCCATACGAGGTGGCCACGCCCGTGGCGTTGTCGGAGATCCAAAAATTACCGCTCGCCGGGTTCAGGCCGATGCCCCAGGGACTCACGAGGTTGGGATCCTGGATCAACGCCTGATTCGCCTGGTCGGAGACAAGCGCGTACTGCAGGAAGTCGGAGGTCAGCAGGCGTCGGTTTTCGAGCCATTCGAAGACTGCCCGCGGCCCCCTGTTGTGCTTCGATGAAGCCGCCATTGCAACGGTCCTTTGTGGCTTTACGGCCCAAGCCCTGGCAGCGGGCGAAAGCAATTCGCGTGCCACCGCGGCATCCCGGCGTAAACGCCATCGTGCCATCGCGCGGCCTGACTCGATCACCAACGTCGCTCGCGCGGCGGTGGCGGTGGGGCGCAACTCGGTCGCCTGTCCGTCCGTACTGCCGCGGCAGGCCCGTCGGAGCGACAGGAGAACAGGCTTCGGGGGTTGAGGGATTCAGCAATCCATCAGCCCTCAACCATAAGCGATCCGTAGCGATTACCGGTCTGGCAGATGCAAAACAGAAGCAGCCGGATTGGCGGCAACACCCGCCTGTTGAGATCGTCGATCGGCCCGCGGCTCAACCTTGACGGTCCATTTCGGAAACGAATACGCGGTGAATTGCCCAGCTCGGAGGATTCGCGTGCCCTCGATATGTAGTGGCTAGGGCGCCGCGCCGCCCTTGCTCAGCAAATCCAAGGCGGCGGTCGACATGGCCGTGACCGCGGTGGCCAGCGTCAGCTCGGCGTCGGGATAGAACAGCGGCGAGTGCAGCGACGGCGGGATCTGCCCAAGCTGCTGGTAGCGGGCCAGCCGCTTCTCTTCCAACGCGCCCACGCGGAACATGAAGCTCGGCACGCCGGCCAGGCCGTAACGGCTGAAATCTTCGCCGCCCATCGATGGCTCCGAAGGCAGCACGCAATCGTCGCCGAACGTTTTTCGGAAGACCGGCACCAGCCGCGCGACGAGCTTGTCGTCGTTGTACATGGCGGGCGTACCCTCCGTCACAGTGACGGTCGGCTCCGGAGCGCCGGAGCTGGCGGCGCTGGCCTTGGCCTTCCGCTTGATGCCGTCGATCAGCTTCTGGCGGACTTCGTCGGAGTAGCTCCGCACGGTGAGCTGCAGGTGGCAGGTGTCGGCGATCACGTTGTGCTTGGTGCCGCCGTGGATCGAGCCGACCGTGACCACCGCCGGCTCGGTCGGCTTCATCTCGCGGCTGACGAGCGTCTGCAAATCGACGATCAGCCGGGCGGCTTCGACGATCGGGTCGATCGTCATGTGCGGAAAAGCGCCGTGCCCGCCTTTGCCGCGGACCACAATGTCGACGCTGTCGACGTTGGCCAGCGCATAACCCGCCAGGTAGCCGACCTTATTGGAGGCCAGCGTCGAATCGACGTGCAGCGCCAGGGCAAAGTCGGGGCGCGGAAAGCGAGTGAACAGCCCGTCGTCGAGCATGGCCTTGGCACCTTCGCCGCGCTCTTCGGCCGGCTGCCCGATGAAGACGACCGTGCCGGTCCACTTGTCCTTGTTGGCCGCCAGGTAGCGGGCGACGCCGACCAGGCTGGTGATGTGAATGTCGTGCCCGCAGGCGTGCATCACGCCGGTCTCCAGGCCGCCCGCGCCCTTGACCGTGACTTTGGAGGCATAGACCAGGTCGGTCCGCTCGGTGACGGGCAAAGCGTCGAGATCGGTGCGGATGAGCAGCGTCTTGCCCTTTCCGTTTTCCATCACGGCCACGACGCCGTAGCCGCCGACGTTTTGCGTCACCTTCGCGCCGCTGGCCTGCAGTTCCTTCGCCAATCGGGCGGCCGTCTCCTTCTCCTGCATCGAGAGTTCCGGGTGGCTGTGGAAATGCCGGTAGAGAGCGACGAGTTGTTCGAGATTGTCGCCTTGGACCCAATCGGCAGGGTCAGCGGCGAGAAGTGGGGTGGGGCTTGCTATCAAGCACGCCGCCAGGAGGGAAATTGCGAATTGCGAATTGCAAATTGCAAATTGCAAATTGGGTCTGGACACACGCATGAGCGACTGCCGCATTGTTCTTGTTTCCTTCCAGGCTATTGGGCCGCCTTGCAACGGACCACGGACCACGGACTACGGATCACGGATCACGGACTACCGGCTACGGATCACGGACCATTTTGTCTCGCCAGGCGGAACGTTGCAACGAGTTCCGCGAGCGCGTGGCAGAATTTGTGAGAGTTCCGGGGGCGGTCCGGCAGGGCGGCCTGATTGAGGCGGAGTAGGATGGGAGAGAGCGAGCTTGCCAGCGCCGGCCCACCATGAACGGCGTCGCGCTGAATGATGGATGGGCACAAAACGGTGGCTGGGGGAGTCCAGCCTAACCTAATTCTTGGCGACGGCGCCGGCCATGCTCACGTCCTGCAGCCAGCGGCGTTCCAGGTCGGCGATGCCCTGCAGGCCGTAGATCGTGCGGACCGCCGCGTCGTAACCGTCGGCCGCAGCCGTGCTCATGAATCGAGTGAACTGATGCGGGCTGCCTCGTGCTACGAGGTAACGCACCAAGCTGGCGCTTTGCCCATAAAAGGCCGCCTGACGATCGGGCGACGGGTAACCTTCCAAAGCGAACAGTTCCACGAGTCGGAAGGCCGAACCGCGCGAATGCGCCGTCCGCAAATCACGCTGATGAGCGCCTTGCTTGGAATCGCTGTCCGCCAGCACCGCCATTCCCTCGTCGGCCCACGCCGGCAGGCATCGATCGGCAAAGTGATCGGCCAACACCACGTGCGTCAGTTCGTGGGCCAGCGCCGCGTCGAGCCAGCCGGGGCGGTCGGCCCGAATGTCGATCCGCCGGCCAACCACCTCGCCGGCTTCCGTATTGATCAGACTGCAACCGACGGTTTGCTCGCCGCCCGGCACGGCCCTCAGATAGGCATCCGCCGTCGAGTGCAACACGATGTCGCACTTGGGCCGCCAGCCCTCCTCTCGCTGCTGCGAGCCCAGCCACTGTCGTGCTAGGTTGGATCGCATCCTTTCGGTTGCCCGAACCACCCGGTCACTAAGCTGCAGCGGCCCACGCGAGCAAAACCGGAAGTTGTCCGATTCGAGAATGTTCCAGCCCTGAGATACATAGACACGGCGATTGCCCTCCGATCCTTCGGCCTCAACCGCCGCACACAGCCCCAATATCACCGCGACTAAAAACCGCATTCCTGGCTCTCGAAAAAGTCGTGTTCCGTGCGAGTGGCCTTCTTCGTGCCACTTTTCATGGCTTCCCTAAAACAACATCCGTGCCGCTTCAACGGGAATCTCGCAGCCGACGCCGCATGAACGCTGTAACAGCTTTTGCGACAGATGGTTACGTCTCGTAATTCTTTGCGATCCGATGCTGGCCGTGCGAGAGGTTCGTCGCGTGTGCCCGTTGCCTAGGCACGGCTTGCGTTGAGACTAGGCAGACCGGCGCGACTCGCCTGACTCGCATTTCCGGCAAACTTTCCACAGTCGTTACGGAGGACGGGTCGATAAGTCCTGAACGTGCTGCTGCGGCGCAATCGTTTCTTCACGAGCGAGATCCGATGTCGAGTGGAGTGAATGAGTTCCCGTCGAACGACATGGCCGGCTTGCCGCGGGTGGTCGCGGGCATCGTCGGCTGGATTTCGGCCTTTGGAGGACTGTTACTCGACAAACTCGTGGCGCTGGGCGACATTGCGCTGTTTGGACTGCGAACGATTCGCTGGCTGACAACGCGTCGCCCGTTGCAGGGGACGCTGTTGCCCAGCTTCTATCAAATCGGAGTTCTGAGCCTGCCGGTGGTGGCCCTGACCGGCACCTTCATTGGCATGGTGCTGGCCGAGCAGAGTTATGCCCAGTTTCGCTTTTTTCGGTTGGAGACACGGTTGGGCGGGGTGATCAACGTCTCGTTGCTGCGAGAACTTGGCCCGGTGCTGGCCGCGACGATGTTGGCAGGCCGGGTGGGCAGTGCCATGGCGGCCGAGCTGGGCACCATGCGCGTGACGGAGCAAATCGACGCGCTGGCCAGCATGGGCGCCAACCCCATCCATTACCTGGTGGTGCCGCGGTTCCTCGGTTGTCTGCTGCTCATTCCGACGCTGACCGTGATGGCCGATTTCATGGGCGTGTTGGGCGGGGCGTTTTACAGCATCGAGCGGCTGAGCATCGATTCGCATCATTATTTCGAGAATTCACGGCAGGTGGTGCGCGTGTTCGATCTGTTCCAGGGCGCCTTCAAGAGCCTGTTTTTTGGCGCGGCGATCGCTCTGATAAGCTGCCATCGCGGCTTTCATTGCGACCCTGGCGCCGAGGGAGTGGGCCGGGCGGCCACCAGCGCCTTCGTCTTTTCGTTTGTCATGATTCTCGTGCTCGACCTGCTGCTGGGCATCGTGCTCAACACCGTTTATTACTATCTTTGGCCCGAAGGAACGCATCTGATTTAGTCCGTTGTCCGTCGTCAGTTGCAAGAGCGGCAGATCGCTCATTGCAGTTGACCCTTCGCCACGGACCACGGACCACGGACAAGCGAATGCCCAACAACCCGCCACCGCCAAAGCCGGTCCTCGAAACGCGCGAGCTGCACGTCAGCTTCGGCCGTCAAGCGGTCCTGCGCGAGATCAACCTGAAGGTGCCGCGTGGACAGACGCTGGCCGTCATCGGCGAGAGCGGCTGCGGCAAAACCGTGCTGCTGAAAACGTTGATCGGCCTCGTCGGACCGAGCAAGGGAAGCGTGCTGTTCGACGGCCAAGACCTGGCAACGCTCGACGAGCAACAGCTCAATCAGCAGCGAATCCGCTTCGGCTTCGTGTTTCAACAGGCTGCCTTGTTCGACAGCATGACCGTGGCGCAAAACGTCGCTTTTCCGCTTCGGCAGCACCACGCGGCCAGTGACGCCAAGATTCGCGAAACGGTCGCCAAGCGGCTGGCCGAAGTCGGTTTGCCCGACACGGTAATGAACAAAAAACCCGCCGAGCTTTCGGGCGGCATGCGAAAGCGCGTGGGCCTGGCCCGCGCCCTGGCGATGGCCCCGGAGGTGATTCTGTACGACGAGCCGACGACCGGGCTCGACCCGATCATGAGCGACGTCATCAACGAGTTGATCTTGCGCACCCGCGAGGGCAACCCGGTGACGAGCGTGGTCGTGACGCACGATATGAACACGGCCCACAAGGTGGCCGACCGGGTCGTGATGCTCTATCCGATCGGCCGGTTGCGCTCCGATGAGCCGCAGGTGCTCTTCGACGGCACGCCCTCGCAGCTCGACGGCGCCGACGACCCCCGCGTCTCGCAATTCGTTCACGGCGAAGCGCGCGAGCGGTTGATGGAAATGCGTGAGATGGCCAACGGATATTAGGAGCCATCATGGACGAACGAGTGATGCGTTTTCGCGTGGGGGTCGTGGCGCTGGCCACCATCCTCGTGGCCATCACGTTGGTGCTGTTGATCGGCGGCGCTCCCTCGGCATTGCACACGACGTATCAGCTCCAGGTGAAGTTCAACGAGGCTCCGGGCGTGGCCCAAGATACGCCGGTCCGCAAGTTCGGCATCCGCATCGGCAAGGTGTCGAGCGTGGGCTTTGCCGAAGACAACTCCGGAGCGGTCATCTTCGTCGAAATCGACTCCGCGGTACAACTCCGCAGCGACGAGAACTTTCGCATCGACCGGGGCGTGCTGGGCGACGCGGTGCTGGAGGTGTTCGACGAAGATCCCACCAAGACGCCCCCACAATATCTACAACCCGGCGCCGAACTCGAAGGGACCGTCCGCAAAGACCCCTTGCAGATCGTGGCCAGTCTCGAAGGGAGTCTGGCGGACGCCCTGGCCTCCATCGCCACCACGAGCACCGAAATCGGCGACTTGGCCAGCCGGGTGAACGAACTGCTGGGCAACAACGAAGAGCAGGTGGTGCGGATCGTCGACAAGATGGAAAAGACGATCGACCGTCTGGCCGGCGCCGTGGCCAGCACCGACGAGCTGCTCAGCGATCCGTTGCTCAAAGAGAACCTCAAGCGGTCGATTTCCGACCTGCCCGAAGTGCTCACCGACGCGCGGGAGGCGATCGGCGGCTTAAAGACCGCGCTCACGGGCGTCGACCGCAACCTGGCGAATCTCGAAGGGCTGACGCGCCCGTTGGGCGAGCGCGGCAGCGTGTTGGTGGCCAACATCGAAAGCTCGACGACCAAGCTCGACAAGGTGCTCAGCGACCTTTCGGCCTTCAGCGCGGGGCTGAGCGACGGCACGGGCACGTTGGGGCAATTGATGAACAACCCCGACGTCTACCAGCAGCTCAACGAGGCGGCCACGAACATCAACCAACTCGTCAAGGAATTGCGTCCGATTGTGAATGACGCCCGCATCTTCACCGACAAGCTGGCGCGCCACGGGCTGAACGGCGCGTTGAAGCGCGACACCGGCACGAAGCGCACTCCTGAGGAGCTCGGCCTGGAGCGCGCTCCGGCCGCGAGTCACTTTCCTTTCTTCCGGCACGAGTAAAATCCTCGCCGATCAACAGGCGGAAAACCCGCAACACCGAACGCCATGTCACTCCCGTTTGACGCCACGCTCAATGAATTGGTCCGCCGCTACCCGCTGGACTGGCTTGCCGGCCTGGAGCTGGATGTGGAGCTTCCGGTCCGCGCTCTGGACGTCGATCTCTCGACGGTATCGGCCGAGGCCGATACGGTGTTGGGCATCGGCGATCCGTTCTCGTCGTTGGTCCACATCGAGTTTCAAAGCAGCCGCGATCCATCGCTTAAGCGGCGGCTCTTCGTGTACAATGCCTTGTTGCATGCGCGGTTCGAGGTTCCGGTGCATAGCGCGGTGGTTCTGCTCCGGCGGCAGGCGGACGGGCCGGCCATGAATGGGAGGCTTCGATACAAGACGCAACGGGGCCGGGCGGGAATCGACTTTCGCTTCGAGGTCGTGCGGATTTGGGAACGGCATGGGCGAGCGCGTGCTGGATGTCGCCACCTGGCAAGAACTGCTCGCTACGCCGTGATCGCCGACGGCTGTTTGGGACTGCACCTCTTCGGCCGTCGGAGGGCCTCTAACTTATGCCGCGAGGAACGACTACAACGGCGGGGCTGTTTGTCACCGGCACCGGCACGGGCGTTGGCAAGACCTACGTGGCGGCCATGATTTGCCGCGCACTGGCGTCGGAGGGACGCCGCGTGGGTGTCTATAAACCCGTGGCCAGTGGCTGCCGGCGCGAAGGCGACCGCCTGATCAGCGACGATGCGCTGAAGTTATGGCACGCCGCCGGCCAGCCGGGAAATCTGGAAACAGTTTGCCCGCAACGGTTCGCCGCGCCATTGGCCCCGCATCTTGCGGCGCGGGCCGAAGGACGTCAGGTCGATGCTCGGCTACTGCGGACCGCTCTCGATTTCTGGCTGGATGCGTCCGAGATCGTGGTCGTCGAGGGTGCCGGCGGCCTTCTGTCGCCCGTCAGCGATGACGAGTACGTGGCCGACCTGGCCTGCGATTTCGGCTGGCCGCTGATCGTCGTGGCGCCGAACCGGCTGGGTGTGATCCACGACACGCTGGCCACGCTGGTGGTCGCCGCCACCTTTCGAGACGGGCTGGACGTGGCCGGCGTCGTGTTGAATCAACCGCCTTCCGCGCCGCTCGACGCCTCGGTCGCGAGCAACTACGACGAGCTTTGCCGCCGCTCGGTGCCGCCGGTCATGGCCAACGTTTCGGCCAACGCCGCCCGGTTCGGTCCGCCCGTCGATTGGTGGTCGCTGGCCACATTCGCCGCTTGCGAGGCGACTCGCCGCGGTGAATAATGCCGACATGTTGAGAATCCTCGGTGAGCGGCTGCGGCAGGGGCATCGGACGATCAGCTACCCGGCGGGCGAACCGCCCGCGCTGCCCGACCGCTTCCGGGGCCTGCCCGTGCTCGACTCGACCAAGTGCCCCGACGGCTGCCAGAAGTGTGTCGAGGCCTGTCCGACCGACGCGATCGCAGTCGTCGATCAACGGCCGCGCATGGACCTCGGCCGTTGCCTGTTCTGCACCGACTGCGTGAAGGCTTGCCCGGAAGGGGCTATTTCATACACGCGCGACTATCGGCTTGCCTCGCGCACGCGCGCGGGCCTGGTGCTCGACGGAAAAGCGTTCGAGCTGGCTTCGGCCCTGGAGGAAAAAAGCCGGCGGCTGTTCGGCCGTTCGCTGCAATTGCGGCAGGTGAGCGCCGGCGGGTGCAACGGCTGCGAAGCCGACGTCAACGTGCTGGGCACCGTCGTGTTCGACCTGAGCCGGTTCGGCATCCAAGTGGTGGCGTCGCCGCGGCACGCCGACGGCCTGTTGATTACCGGCTGCATCACGCAGAACATGAAGCTGGCCCTGCAAAAAGCCTACGCCGCGGTGCCGTCGCCGAAGATCGTGATCGCCGTCGGCGCCTGCGCGATTTCCGGCGGCCCGTTCGTCGGTTTTCCGCAGCAGAACAACGGGGCAGACAGCGTCGTTCCCGTCGACCTGTACATCCCCGGCTGTCCGCCCCATCCGCTGACGATCTTGGACGGCATCCTGCGGCTGCTCGGAAGGATTGAAGAGCAACGCTTGCCATAGCAATGACAGAAACGAATAAACCCGGCGGTGTGGACGATCCCTACAACCTCGACCGGCACCGTGAAAGAGACGACCTCCTCCAGTTGCAGGTTGCCAAAAGCGAACTCCAGTGCAGCCTTTGCACCCTCCGTCGCATAGCCCCGGTTCCAATGAGCGTCGCTCAGTCGCCAGCCAATTTCGACGCAGGGCGTGAACGGCGCATTGAAGCTTGGTGCGTTAAGTCCGATGAAACCGGCGAACGGCGCGACGCCGGGAATCTCAACCGCCCACAGGCCAAAACCGTGCCGATCGAAGTGTGCTTCAATCCGCTCCGCCATCTCGTCGCTTTCGCTCCGCGACAGGGTGCGCGGCAGAAACTCCATCACGCGCGGATCGGCGTTCAGCTCGGCAAAAACTGGCCGGTCGCTGGCCAACCAACGCCGCAAACACATTCGCTCAGTGCGTAGCTCGATGGGCAGATTCACTTGTCAGACGCGGGTGGCTTTAGCGGCGTTTTTTGGCCATCGCCCGTTGCATCGCCGTGCCCATGTCGGCCGGACTTTCCGCCACTTCGATGCCGGCGGCTTCCAGTGCGGCGATCTTTTCGCCGGCCGTCCCTTTGCCGCCGGAAATGATCGCCCCGGCGTGGCCCATGCGCTTGCCCGGCGGGGCGGCCCGGCCGGCGATGAAGGCGGCCACCGGTTTGCTCACGTGATCGTGGACGAACCGAGCGGCCTCTTCCTCAGCCGTGCCACCGATTTCGCCCATCATCAAAATAGCCTCGGTCGCCGGGTCGGCCTCGTACATCTTCAGCAGATCGATGAACGACGTGCCGACGATCGGGTCGCCACCCAGGCCGACGCACGTCGATTGTCCCAGGCCGAGGTTCGTCAACTGCCAGACGGCTTCGTAGGTGAGCGT
This sequence comes from Pirellulales bacterium, assembly GCA_035533075.1. Lineage (NCBI taxonomy): Bacteria > Pseudomonadati > Planctomycetota > Planctomycetia > Pirellulales > Pirellulales bacterium. The sequence continues at coordinate 13,801 of DATLUO010000013.1, forward strand.
GCCCGAACGGCTCATCACGCCCACCGGGCCTTTCTTGTGGATGTAGCCCGGCATGATGCCGATCTTGCACTCTTCGGGCGTAATCACGCCTGGACAGTTCGGCCCGACGAGCGTCGAGCCGCTGCGGCGCACGATTTCATAGACGCGCACCATGTCGATGACGGGCACGCCCTCGGTAATGGCGATCACCGTTTTGATGCCGGCATCGACCGCTTCCAGGATGGCGTCGGCCGTGAAGGCGTTCGGCACGAAGATCATGGTGGCGTCGGCGCGGGTCTTCTCGACGGCTTCGACGACGGTGTCGAAGACGGGCAAGCCGAGCACGGTCTCGCCGCCTTTGCCCGGCGTGACGCCGCCGACCATTTTGGTGCCGTATTCCAGGCAGCCCTTGGTATGAAATTGCCCGACCTTGCCGGTGATGCCCTGGCAGAGGACACGGGTCGATTTGTTGATCAAAATGCTCATGGGGGGGTTGGGGGTTGGGGGCACTGGTTTGAAGCTAGCAGTTCCTAGTTGCTATTTTGATTTTGGATTTTGGATTTTCGATTATCAAATCCAAAATCCAAAATCCAAAATCACGGTGGGCCGGCGCTCGTCCCGGCGCGCCGGGGCTTGCCACACCTTACGGCATTCTTATGCTGCCTCGCCTACCGCGGCCACGACTTTCTGCGCGGCATCGGTCAGTCCGGTGGCCGAAAGGATGTCCGCGCCGCTGCCGGCCAGGATCTTGCGGCCTTCGGCGACCTCGGTGCCTTCCAGCCGCACGACCAGCGGCACGTTAAAGCCGACTTGCTTGTACGCCGCGACCACCGCCGTGGCGATCGTCGTGCAACGCATGATGCCGCCAAAAATGTTGACCAGCACGCCCTTGACGTTCTTGTCGGAGAGCAAAATGCGAAAGGCCTCCGTGACCTGGTCGACGTTCGCGCCGCCGCCCACATCCAAGAAGTTGGCCGGCGAGCCGCCGTGCAACAGGATCAAGTCCATCGTGCTCATGGCCAGGCCCGCGCCATTGACCAGGCAGCCGATGTTGCCGTCGAGCTTGACGTAGCTCAGTCCGGCGTTGGCGGCGCGCACTTCGGCCGGCTCCTCTTCGGCCAAGTCGCGCAACTCCACGATGTCTTTGTGCCGGAAGAGAGCGTTGTCGTCGAAGGTCATTTTGGCGTCGAGGGCCAGCAGCTCGCCCGACTTGGTGACGACCAGGGGATTGATCTCGGCCAGGCTGCAATCTTGCTGCACGAACACGCGGCACAGGCCGCGCATGAATTTTTCGGCCGAGACGACGCTAGATCCTTTGAGGTCGAGCTTGGCGGCCAGCTTGCGGGCCTGGTAGCTCAAGAGGCCCGTGTCGGGATGGAAACGTTCGCGGAAAATCAGTTCCGGGGTATGGGCGGCGACTTCCTCGATGTTCATGCCGCCCTGGGCCGAAACCATCAGCACCGGTCCAGCCGCGGCCCGGTCGACGACGATGCCCAGGTATAGCTCGCGCGCGATTTCGCAACCTTCTTCGACCAGGACCTGCCGCACGGTCTGTCCTTCGGCCCCGGTCTGAATGGTCACCAGCGATCCGCCCAGGATGGCGCCGGCCACCTTGGCGGCCTCGTCGGCGCTGCGGACGAGCTCGACGCCGTGTTGCGTGGGACTGCCTTGGATGGTGCCCTTGCCGCGTCCGCCGGCATGGATTTGGGCTTTGACCACGGCGAGCTTGCCGCCCAGTTCTTTGAACGCCGCGGCGGCCTCATCGGCCGTCCGCGCCACCATGCCGCGGGGCACCGCCACGCCGGCCTTGCGGAGGATTTCTTTGGCTTGAAACTCGTGGATTTTCATGGCACGCCGTTGAGGAGTAGCTATAGTCACTTGCCGCGACAAGCCGGCGATTATAAAGGCTGCGACGTTTTTCGCCAGGGGCCAAGCGGTAAGGCTTCTTGCTTGTTGGTCGCTAGCCCCGATTATTCGTGGCCCCACGAATACGAGCGCAGACTGCGCTCACACCAACCCGAAGCGCAAGCGAGGTAAGTTTGTTGCCCGGCCTCGCTTGCGCTTCGGGTTAGTGTGGGGCCATGAATAATCCGCGCTAGCAATACCCCCACAGCGCCGCGGTGGCCGCCGTCGCCTCGCCGATCGCCGCCTTGTCGTCGGAAGTAAGCTTGCTCGCGTAGTAGTCGGGCCGCCGTACGGACGCAGCATACTTCTCGACAATCGCCTCCGCGTCCTGTAACCCCACATGCCGCAGCACCGCGTGAAGCGTTTCCGCGGGCGATTCGCAAAGCGTCTCGAACCGCACGACCAAGGTGGCGGCCCGCACCCGATCGTCGTCGGCCAGCAGTCGTGCCAGGTAGCCGTAAACCATGTCCCAATAGGTGGCGAAACCGCGCACGTCGTCTCCCTGGGCCCAATAGCGCGCCACCTGCTCGACGCGCGACGCGTCTCCCAGGTTCAAGGGGCGACGGTCCAGGCCGAATTCGAAATGACCTGAACGCTGCATGTAGGCCAGGGCCCGCGGGTGTCGTCGCTGACCTTGGCTGAACCGTTCGTGCTGCCGCAAGAGCGACGCCACATGGTCGACCGGCGAGCGCACGGGGAGCAACACTTTCGCGTCGGAAAAGAGACGAACCAGGTAGGCCAGTCGAGCGACATGGTAGTTGGCTTTGGCGGCATAACGGGTGGCCCGCTCCGCGAGCAGCAGCTTGGCGAGGTGCGCCTTGTAGAACGACTCGAACGCCGGGAACCGCTCGTCCGCTCGCAAGACGTTGCTCACGCCCGGATTGTGGCACTGGCGGAAAAACGCCATCCAGAGCATTTCTTCAAGTGCGTCGGGGCTCTCGTTGGTGACCATCATCCGGTCGCCATGCGCGCGCTCGCGCTGGGCCGTCGGCCATAATCCGGCCGTCGCCCGCCGCCACCAATAAGGCGTAAACACGAACGGATAGTCCTTGATCCGGTGCGTCGCCACGGCCGGGTGCGCCGCCACGGCTTCGTGCAGCAACGTGCTGCCCGACCGCGCAAGTCCGCACACATAGACGGGCATGGCCACCGAGACGCGGTTCAGATCCGCTGCCGCGGCGCCGGTCTCCAAACGCCCCAGGCGCAGCCAGAACCGCGGATGGCGATCGACCAACCCGCCGAGCCAATCGAGCCAGAAAGGCACGGCGAATGCCGACTCTTCGCGGGCCGAGGCGCTTTCCACGGTGGCAGCAGCGGCAGCCAAGCGGTCTCCAGCATCACGGCTCGACGATTTCATGCAGACGATCGATGGGAAGAGAGGTCATGATTTGCCGTTTGCCGCCGGGCCAGCGGATTTCCACCTTGTCGATCGGCGAGTCGTCGCCCAGGCCAAAGTGCAAAGTCTTCGAGCACTGGGAAAGGTAGCCTCCGGACGAGTGAACCTGCCGCACCAGGGTCCGACCGCCGCTGTGGAGCTTGACCAGAGCGCCCACGGCATCGCGGTTGCTTTTCGTGCCGGTCAGACGAAAAGCGACGTAATGCCGGCGCGGAAATCGGTTCTGAAAATAATACGGATGGTCGTTGAAGTTATTCACGATCAGGTCCAGGCGCCCGTCGCCGTTGAAATCGGCCGTGGCGGCGCATCGCGAGCTCCGCACGACGTCGATGCCATGAATCCGCGTCCCGGTCAGCTCTCCTTCCAGCGGCGGCTCGATGCCTTCTTCCTCCGCTCGATCGGTGAAGGTGCCGTCGCCGTTGTTGAGCATCAAGGCGGAGGGCCAGTAAAAGTAAGGATAGCCCATGCCGGACGGCAGGAAGGCGTCCACGTCTCCGTCATTGTCGAAATCCCCGGCCGCCACGCCCCACGGCCAAAAGGTCTCCATCCCGGCTTGGTCCGAGACCTCGCTGAATCGGCCTTCTCCATCATTGTGAAACAGGCTGTTCCCGAAAAGCAAGTCCTGATAGTCGAGCCGCAAACTCTCGATGAGCCGCGTTTCCTGTTCCATCTGCTCGGGCTGAAAATCGACCGTCGGCCCCCAAAGGCGCGGATATTTCTTGTGGGGTTCGACTAATTCCGGCTTGTTGTAGGGGATCCACATGTCGGAGTGCATGTCTGCCAGGAACAGGTCGAGACGACCGTCATTGTCGAAATCGAACGCCGTGGAGCCAATCGCGCCTAGGGAAGTCCGGCCCAAAGCTTCGCGGGTCACGTCGTCGAAGTGTCCACGGCCGTCGTTGCGGTAGAGGTGGCTCGTGCCGAACATGTTCGTGATCAGCACGTCCAGGTCGTCGTCTTCGTCAAAGTCGAACGCCGCCACGTCCCCGCCCCAACCTTCGCCGGACAGACCCGACTCAGGCGTCACGTCGCTGAACGTGCCGTCGCGGTTGTTGTGAAACAGCACGTTCGGTTCGCGGGCGTCGAGGTCGAAGACGTGATCGAACAACTCCTTGTCGCCCAGATAATATCCGGCTTTTTCGTCGAACTGTTCGGTCGTCCAATGCGCGGTGTTCGTCACGAACAGGTCGAGATAGCCGTCGTTGTCGCAGTCAAAAAAGGCGGGCGTCTGCGAGTGGGCGACGAGCGCCGCACCGGCCTCGTGCGTAACGTCTCGATATTTGCCGCGGCCTTGATTTCGAAGCAGGACGTTGCCGCCGCGCGTGCTGGTGATATACAGGTCCTGGTCGCCGTCGTTGTCGTAATCGCCGAAGGCGGCGCCGACGCAGATGCGATCGTCGAGCGCCCAAGGTCCGGCCTCGGCGGTGGCGTTTTCGAAGGTGCCGTCGCCGCGGTTGCGGTACAACCCATTTGCGCCGAGTTGGTTCAACAACAACACGTCGTCGTCGCCGTCGCCGTCATAATCGGCCAGCGCCACGCCGCAGCCATGATCGTAGAGGTTCAACTTCCAAGTTTCGCCTTGCTCTTGGGGCAGAAACGACATGCGGAAATCGATGCCGCTCTGCGAGGCGACGTCACGAAATCCGGGCATGCGCCGCGGTTCGCGTGGGCGGACCAACCAGATCGCCGTCATGCCGGCGAAAGCGATAAACGCCCCTGAAATAATGATATTGACCCCTTTCGAAGGTCTGACGCCCAACGGTCCCATCGTCTGCTCTCGAGTGTCTCATTTGCGGAAGTTCTCGCGACAGGCGAAGCTTCTCGGTGCATAGGGACCGGTTTTATCCTTCATGTTACAGGCAGTCCTATTACTATCTCGTTAGAATTCAGCGGAACCCCGGCCCGCTCGCGAAACGGTGGCGATGCGTTCTCGCCATCTCAGGAACCGTCGCCACCATCGGTCTCTCGGCGGGCCTCAGTGGTCTCGGCGGTCATTGTCTGCGACTCCGGCCCGTTGTCACGGCGGCGCTTCCCTCGAAGCAAAGCCATCAACCTGGCCAGCGGCCATTGAAAGATCGCCACCAGGGCCGCTCCCACAAGGCCCAACAATGCCGCGAAATAAGGAATAAACTCCGGTCCGGGTCCCAAGCCGACGTAGGCCAGCAACGCCATCGGCGCCGGAGTCGACGCGGCTGAGAGCCATTCCGTTGCCAAAAAAAGCGATTCAAGGTTGTCCACGTGGAGCTCCGTCGAGAAAGGGGACTTGAGCGGCGGAATAGCGTCTGGCGGTGGTCACATAGCCCCCCAGCGAGCAGGACCACACGACTTCCTTCCCGCGCGTCACTTCGATCAGATCGCCGCCCTCGGTGCTGACAATCAAGGTATTGCGTGTCTGTCGAAGGCGGTTCGATGAAGCTAGCCTCAAGTATAGTGCCGGGCAGATCCGCGGTCAAAGGCGGCGCCGCTGTCGAACCCGCCTTGGTCTTAATTACGTTGAGAGCGAGATTGGTTAAATTCAAGCTCAAATCTCAGAATTGCCGTCATGCGATTAATCACCATCTTGATGCGAGATGCGGTGTCGCGCCGAGTTGGCGGTTCCCGGCGCGCGGTGACCGGCCCCACCTTACGTTACAACCATGCTTCAAGCTTTACGCGCCGCCGCCGGTCGAGCATCGGCTTCCATAGGTCGCCGGTTTTGGCCACCCGGTCGGGCATGTTCCGCAGGTCGAAGTCGTCGATCTCGACCCCGCGTTCCACCTCTCCCCACGTGACCGGCGCCGACACGGTCGCCTGGGCCGTCGGCCGCACCGAATAGACGGAAGCCAGCGTGCGGCCCCAAGCGTTCTGGTTGTAGTCGATCAGCACACGGCCCTTCGGCCGGTCGGCGATTCGGTAAACCGCGGTCAGCAACTTCGGATAAAGCAACTCCATGCTCAACGCAAACTGCTTCGCAAACGACCAGACCTGCTTTTGCGTAGGACCGCGCACGATCGGAACATAGACGTGCATCCCCTTGGAACCCGACGTCTTGGCGAAACAAGGCATGTCTCTTCCCCCCAGCGCCTCGCGAACCGCCAGTGCCGCCTCGCGCACCTGCGAAAACCCGGCGCCGGCCACCGGGTCGAGATCGAAGTGCAGATAATCGGGCCGGTCGACGTCGTCGCAACGGGCGTACCAGGGATGGAGGTCGATGCAGCCCAGGTTCACGATCCACAAGAGTGTGGCCAGGTCGGCAACCACCGGAAAAGCGATCACGCTGCCGGAGGCGTGCTCGATGGAGCGAAGGTCTATCCACGCCGGCCTGGGACTGGGGGCGCGCTTCATGAAGAAGAACGCGCCCGCCGCGCCGTTCGGATAGCGCTTCATCACCATCGCACGATCGACCAGGTGCGGCAGAAGCACCGGCGACATCGCCGTGTAGTAGCGCAAAAGGTCGCGTTTGGTCAGCCCGAGGTTCGGCCAGAAAAGCTTGTCCAGGTTGGTGAGTCGCACGCGGCGGCCAGGCGAGACTTCAACCTCTGCGTCCGACCCCTCACTCGGGATGAGCGGAAGTCGAACTCGCTTGGCTCGCACTGGCGCCGACCGCGCCGCTTGCCAGTGGGGTGGGTGATGGTTTATCGTCGTTTTGCTCGAAGCGGCTGTTTTTGTCTTCATAACTATCAAGCAGAAGCAAGTCGAGTGCCCAGACTCATTCCGAGACAAGTGTCGCGAATTTCGGCACCCACGTTCAAAACGCCGCGCTTTCGTTCCGGCAGTCGATGGTGGCAAGGTAGCCGGATAGAATGGGCCATAATGAGCCGAGCGAGCGCGACGCACCAGGCGAAACGTGCCGACCGAAGTCGTTTTCCGGCAAGCTGTTGAACCTGTTTCAACACCGGGGGCTGAGTGCTGTTTCGACCATCCGCCTCGCCTTCAACCGGTAGAAGCACACGCTTTGGCACGCGCGTTGCAGGAGTGAAGGAGCAAACCGCAGTCAAACGGCGGAACAGCTCAACTTCAAGGAGGTCACGCTCATGGCACGTTGCCCTACTCGTAACACTGAAACGCAAACTAGGTCCCGTCACAGTTCGCCGCTGCCCAGTCCGGCTGAGATTCGCCGGCGGGCTGCCGAGATTCGACAAAGCTGGTCACCGGAGGAACGGCGGCAACGCGAAGTGACCGTGCCCGGCTGGCCATTGCTGCCGCTCATCCTCGGCGGTCGGCGGCTAAGCACGGCAAACGCCTCGCCAGGCGGCAAAGCTCGGCCAGGCTGGTGCTAGTCAACTTCACACGCGAATGCCCAGCGCTTTCATGGTCGCGGCCGTGATCGATTGCCGCAGCTTGAGGAGTTGCTCCCAGGGATCGCGTTTTAATCGGGCCAAACGGGCGGGAAGGTTCTCCACATTAAAGTGATCGGCCCGTAGATCGCGTTTCAACTCTTTCCAGTCCACGGGAACCGCGACCGGGGCATGCTCGCGGGCACGCGTTGAATAAGGCGCGATCGAGGTGGCGCCGCGATCATTTCGCAAATAGTCGATAAAGATGCGGCCCTTTCGCTGTGCCTTGAGTGCGTTGGTCGTGTAGAGATCGGGGGCGGCTTCGGCGATCCGCCGAGCGACGGCCTTCGAAAACGCCTTGATCTCCGGCCAGGCGTGGCGGCGAACCATCGGCACCACCACGTGCAATCCTTTGCCGCCGGACGTTTTTACAAACGATTCCAGGTCGATCGAGTGCAGGGCCTTACGCACGTCATGAGCCGCATCGACCACGCGCGGCCATTCGATGCCAGGGGCGGGATCAAGATCGAACACCAGGCGATCCGGGCGCTCCACGTCGTCGGCCCGCGAACCCCAAACATGAATCTCGAGCACGCCCATCTGCACCAGGGCCACGATGCCCGATAGGTCGTCCACCACGGCGTACTCGCCCACTTTGTTTTTTTCTTGAATGGCGGTCCGCCGCAAAGAAGCCGAGGCGCTGGCGTGGAGATGTTTCTGGAAGAAGCAGCTCTTGCGTCGTCCCTCCGGGCAACGCAGCAAACTCAACGGGCGATCGACCACATGCGGCAGAATCCAATCGGCGATCTGGCTGTAAAAGGCGGCCAGGCCCAGCTTGGTCAGTCCTTGCTCCGGATAAAGGAGCCGGTCGGGGTGCGTCAAACGGACGCCGGCCACCGTCAGGTTCTCGGCATCGCGCACACATGCTTGCAGGGTGAGACCAGCCGCCTTGCCGTCTGGTCCGCGGGGCACCTGAGTCACCTCCTTCGGTTCCTCGCGGGTGACGCTCGTGGCCGGCTTGTCTTCCCGCAGGCACTGAAACGACGGATGCCGTAGGCGGCCGTCGTCGGTCCAGTTCGAAAACTCGACCTGTGCCACCAGCTCCGGCTTGACCCAGTGCGCCTTCCGCGGCCGGAGCCGTGTAGCGAAATCCGCAAAGGGTGATCCATTCTGCCGCAGTTCGTCGAGACGCTTCCGCAGCTCGGCCAATAGCTTTTCGCTGAAGCCCGTGCCGACTTTTCCGGCGTAGGCCAGCCGATTTTTTCCCTTGTAGTATCCGACCAACAGCGCTCCCAGCCCTAGCCGTGAACCTTCGGGGTCGGTGTAGCCGCCGATAACAAACTCCTCGCGACGCATGCACTTGGTCTTGGTCCAGTCATATCCGCGACCGCCAATGTAGGACCGGTCGCGCCGCTTGGAAATGATTCCCTCCAGACCCATCCGGCAGGCTTCCTGAAAAAACTTGCCGCCCTGTGCGTCCACGTGTTCGGCGTAGCGGATCGAACCAGTCGAAGTGCTGTGGCCTAGCAAATCGGCCAAAATCGCCTTGCGCTGTTCCAAAGGCATGCGGCGCAGGTCGTGGCCGTCGAGGTACAGCAAGTCGAACACGTAGTAGATCAGCTCGCCGGCGCGTTTGTCGCGAAAGGCGGTCTGCAATCGCTGGAAGCTGCTCACCCCGTTGGGCTCCAGGGCCACGACCTCGCCGTCGAGAATGGCACGGTCCGCGGGCAGTTGCTTGGCCGCCGCGGCGATGGCCGGCATTCGGGCGGTCCAGTCCTGATCGCCGCGGGTCATGAGCTTCACACGCCCGCGATCGATGCGGCAGAGAATGCGATAGCCGTCGAATTTGATCTCGTGAAACCATTGCTCGCCGGAAGGCGGTTCTTTGACGAGTGTTGCCAACTGCAGTTCGACGGTGCCGGGCATGGCCCTTCGTTGCCCGCTCGCTCCGCGAGCGGAACGGCGTGCCGCGCGATTGGGTTTCCCTCCGCCAGAAGCCCGCCGCTGAGAATGGCCCACTTCCGCTTGTGGAGCAAGCGGGCTACGTAGCCCGCTCGCTCCGCGAGCGGAACGGCGTGCCGCGCGATTTGGTTTCCCTCCGCCAGAAGCCCGCCGCTGAGAATGGCCCACTTCCGCTTGCGGAGCAAGCGGGCTACGTAGCCCGCTCGCTCCGCGAGCGGAACGGCGTGCCGCGCGATTGCTCTGCCATACGCGGTCGTCGTCGCGGGCAATTTCGTCGAGCGTGCGGCCGGTGGTCACGCTGGCCGGTTCGGCCTCGGTGACGTCGTATTCATCAAGCGATCGGGCGTTTTCATCGCGTTCTTTGATCAGCAGCCAGTTGGTGGCCCGGTCTCCCGGCCGGCCGTGCATGCGGACCAGGGTCCAACCGCCCCGCAGCTTCTTACCTTCCAAGTGAAACTTCAGCTTGCCTTGACGGTAGCCTTCAATCGCATCGCCTTCGGGCTGCCACGTGCCCTCATCCCACACGGCCACCGTGCCCGCCCCATATTCGCCCGCGGGGATCGTTCCTTCGAACCCGGCGTAATCGAGCGGGTGATCTTCGACTTCGACTGCCAGCCGCTTCTCTTTGGGGTCATAACTGGGGCCTTTGGGAACGGCCCAGCTTTTCAGCACGCCTTCGAGTTCCAGGCGAAAATCGTAGTGCAGCCGCGTGGCGTCGTGCTTTTGCACCACGAAGCGGAGGGCCTTCGCTTTGCGCCGCTCGACTTTGCCTTTTGGCTCTGTTGTGCGGTTGAAGCGGCGTTTTTTGTGGTATTCGGCGAGCGGCATCGTTAGCACCTTGCGATGGGGCCATCGAGTTGCACCTTGCGTGCCAGTTTACACCAATGAGGCAGTGATGCGGCCCACCGTTGATACTTCCATGCTTTTTACTTGTCGCACGATAGCCAGGTTGTTATGCTCAACGGCGGTGCGCGGTCGCGCTCCAAGCCGGTGACTGCGGCTCTGCGGAGCGCGTGATTCACCTCTTCGGGGATACCCCGAGGGACCGCCTCAGTTGTTATTACCCTGCTCGATCTGTTATGCGCGGTGCGCATGATGGATCGCGATAGACCAGACTCGTTGGAGCGCGCCGCGCACCACTTTCATCGATGCAACTCGAAGCCGAGCGACTGGCGACTGCGTTTCTGGCCGGACCCTGGGAAGCCACGGCGCTCTACGAGCGCGCCGCGCTGGTCGTAGGCAAGCGGAGCCGCTGGCTCGAGCGTCTCTCGCACAGGATACACGCCAAGGGGGCCGCGAAGGGAGCCTTGCAGCAGCGCACGGTTGTGGAGTGGATCGTCGGCGATCGCGGTTTTGTTCAACGCTGCGAATACCCCGACCTGGCGGTTAACACTGCCGTCTGGAACGAGCGGCCGACGGTCCGGCCGGTGCCGGGAGCTCCGTCGACCTGGCGGATTCCGTCGATTGCCACGGCCGGCGAATTGGCCGCCTGGTTGGGAATCACCGCGGATGAGCTCGAATGGTTTGCTGGCCGCCGCGACTGGCGGCGCCGCTCGCCCAACGAGCGCTCGCGACACTATCTCTATCGGGCGATCAAGAAGCGGCATGGCGAGATTCGCCTGCTGGAAGTTCCCAAGCACCGTCTGCGTAAGTTGCAGCGGCAGGTGCTGCACCGTCTGCTGGATGAGATTCCGCCGCCCGAGGCCGCTCACGGTTTCCGCAGTGGTCGAAGCATTCGGTCGTTCGCCGCGCCGCATGCGGACAGGCGGATTGTGATCCGCCTCGATCTGCGCGACTTTTTCCCGATGATTGGCGCGGGCCGGTTGCTGCACATCTTTCTCACCGCCGGCTATCCGGAAACGGTTTCCCGGCTCCTGACGGGCCTTTGCACGCATACCGCGAACGCCGACGCGATCGCATCGCTCGATTTGCCGCTCGCGCAGCGACGCCGGCTGGAAGCGTTTTACGGCCGGCCGCACCTGCCTCAGGGCGCTCCGACGTCGCCCGCCCTGGCGAACCTGGCCGCCTATCGGCTCGATTGCCGCTTAACCGCGCTGGCCGCTTCAATGGAAGCGAACTACACTCGTTAT